>JANNGC010000539.1:0-4508 GCA_031380445.1 Pedosphaera sp. | reverse complement strand
TGCTCGCCATCACGCTGACCATCCTTGGCAACGTGCAGAACACCCGCAGCGGCGGCTCGACCTTGCAAAAGAATCTGAGCAAGAACCAGTCGTCCTCCGCGCTGCCTGCGGCTCCGACGAACACGGCGGCGGCTCCCGCCGGCTCGGCGATTTCACTGGGGAATCTCCCCGGCACGACCAACGCTCCCGCCGCGACCAACAAGTAATCCGGCGGTTATGATGAGTTTCGCGAGCGCCCTCTTTCGCAGGAAGAGGGCGCTTCGCTTTTTTCCTAGTGGGGCAGGCGTCCCGGCTGCCGTCCGTCCACTGGCCGTCCCGGCTGGTGGTTCTTTCGTCCGGCAGAACAAGCTGATGACGGACGAGAATTTTCTGTTCGAGTCGGACGCCGTCTCCCTCACCCCAGCCCTCTCCCGCTGGGAGAGGGAGAGCGGCATTCAGCCTCACCAGTGCAGAACACGTTCAGCTCGACGAACGCTGACTGACTTTCTCCCTCTCCCAGCGGGAGAGGGCCGGGGTGAGGGAGAACGCGATTCATCATCCAGGATGTTCTCAGTCCATCGCGCTCTCCCAAGTTTGTTCCAACTCGCTTGCGTCCTCCTCCTTCTCCTCACCGGCTGCATGAGGAACGAACCGCCTGCCGACCTCCGCATCCTCAACGGCGCGGAACCCGAATCGCTCGACCCCGCCATCGTCACCGGCCAGCCGGATGGCCGTGTCGTGTTCTGTCTCTTTGAAGGATTGACCCGGCTCGATCCGGAAAAGGCCACGCCTATTCCCGCGCTCGCGGCACGCTGGGAAATTTCACCGGACGGAAAAATCTACACGTTTCATCTCCGCACCAATCTCGCGTGGTCCACGGGCGAACCGATCACGGCGGACGACTTCGTCTATTCGTGGCAGCGCGTCGTGAATCCCGACACCGCCGCCGATTACGCCGGACAATTGTTCTTCGTCAAAAACGCCGAAGCCATCACCGCCGGGAAGATCAAAGACCTCACCCAGCTTGGTGTGAAGGCCGTGAATCGTCACACCGTAGAGGTCGAACTGATTGGCCCGACGCCATTCTTCCTCGACCTCTGCGCCTTTCGCACGCTGGCCGTCGTGCCGCGTCATTGGATCGAGAAGCATCAGGACAAATGGATCACCGCGCAGCCCTTGCCGACGAGCGGGCCGTACCTGTTGGACTCGTGGCGCATCGGCGAGAAGATTCGCGTCCGCCGCAATCCGCGTTACTGGGACAGCGCGAACGTCCGCAGCGAGATCGTGGACTTCATCCCGCTCGACCGCGCCGCCACCGCGCTGAACCTCTACGACACCGGCCAGGCCGACATCATCTGGGACAAGAACCTCGTGCCGACTGAGCTGATGGACATGCTCAAGACTCGCAAGGACTGCAACGTGTTCGCCTACTTGGGCAATTTCTTCGTGCGCTTCAACGTCACCCGCAAACCGTTCAACGATGTGCGCGTGCGCCAGGCGCTCGCGCTCTGCGTGGACAAGCGCCGCATCGTCGAGCGCATCACGCGCGCCGGCGAGTTGCCCGCCGAAACGCTGGTGCCGCCGGAGACGGCGAATTACACCGCGCCCGCCGGACTCGGCTTCGATCCCGAGCGCGCGCGCAAGCTGCTCGCCGACGCCGGATTCCCCGGTGGAAAAAATTTCCCGACCTTTCACTACCTGTTCAACACCAGCGAGCTGAACAAGCAGATCGCCGTCGAGTTGCAATCCATGTGGAAGAAGGAACTCGGCATCACCATGGAACTGCGCCAGACCGAGTGGAAGGTGTATCTCTCCGCGCAGAGCGGGCTGGATTACGACCTGAGCCGCAGCAGTTGGATTGGCGATTACAACGATGCGAACACGTTCCTCGACATGTTCATGAGCGAGAACGGCAACAACCGCACCGGCTGGAAAAACCCGCGCTACGACGAGCTGATGCGGAAGGGCAACAACGAGATCGACAAGACGATCCGCGCCAAAACGCTGGCCGAGGCGGAGAAACTTCTGATCGCCGACGAGATGCCGATCATCCCGGTCTATTTCTACGTGGGCGTGAATTTTTTCAACCCGGACAAAATCGGCGGGGTGTACAACAACCTGCTCGACGAGCATCCGGTGTGGGCGATTTACCGCAAAGATGTGCCGCCACGCGCGCAGGGGAAGGCGGAGGGAAAGTGAACATGGAACGCCCTTCACATTCCGAGCGGGACGATGGGAATTCCAAATTCCAAACGGTGCCGTTGGTTTCACGGAAGCTCGCCCTCACCCCGGCCCTCACCCCGGCCCTCTCCCCCGGGGAGAGGGAGAAAGCCAGGCAGCGTTCGTCGAGTCGAGCGCGACCGCCAGTGGTGAGGCTGAATTCGATTCTCCCTCTCCCCGGGGGAGAGGGCCGCGGTGAGGGCGGTCATCCTCAAATCCAAATCGCGTCTTCCCCTCACCGCATTCTCACTCAACCTTGTTGGAGCTTGGACTTTGGAATTTATTTGGAGTTTGGAGTTTGGAGTTTGGAGTTTCCCCAAAGATGTATTTCCTAAGACGCATCCTCACCTTCATTCCGTTGCTGCTCGTCATCACGTTCACGGCGTTTGTGCTGGCGCGCTCGATGCCGGGCAGTCCGTTCGACAAGGAACGCGCGCCCGCCTCGCCGGAGATCGAGCGCGCACTCAAAGCGAAATACCACCTCGACGAACCGTTGGTGAAACAATACCTGCGCTACCTCGGCCTCGGCTGGGAGCGCGACGCGGACGGAAACGCGAAATGGTTTCAGGGCGGACTCCTGCGCGGCGACTTCGGCCTCTCGACCAAGTATCGCAACCACACCGTCAACGACATCATCAAGCAGGCGCTGCCGGTTTCGCTTACGCTCGGGTTGCTGGCTTTTCTCTTCGCTCAAGGCGTGGGCATTCCGCTCGGTTTCTACACAGCGGTGAAGCGCGGGCAGTGGGGCGATCATCTCGGGAGCTTCTTCGCACTGCTCGCGTTCTGCATCCCCGGTCTCGTCATTGGTCCCATGCTGATCGTGGTGTTCGCCATCAAGTGGCGCTTGTTTCCCGCCGGCCTTTGGGAAAGTCCGTTGCACGCCATCCTGCCGTCCATCGCGCTGGGCCTTTATTTCTCGGGGCGCGTCTCGCGGCTGATGCGTGAGGGTATGACCACGGTGTTGCATGAAGGCTTCATCACCACCGCGCGCGCCAAGGGTCTGAGCGAAGCACAGGTGCTGTTCAAACACGGCTTCCGCCTCGCGGTGCTGCCGGTGGTTTCCTACTCCGGCCCGCTGCTTGCGGACATGCTCACCGGATCGTTCGTGGTCGAAACAATTTTCCGCGTGCCCGGCATCGGCCCGTTCCTTGTGAACAGTCTCCAGAACCGCGACGCGCTCATGGTCGTGGGCCTGGTGCTGCTCTACGCCATCCTGCTGCTGGTGCTGAATCTTCTCGTGGACCTGAGCTACAGCCTGCTCGATCGGCGCGTGCGTTATGAGTGAACCCGCTGTCGTCACCACTCAGGAGCACCTCACGCCGAATCAACGCGCGTGGCGGCGTTTCAAAAGGCACAAGCCCGCCGTGATCAGCGGCTGGTTTCTCATCGTCTTGATCCTGCTCGTCGTGCTGTGGCCGTGGATCGCGCCTTACGCCTACGACCACGTCTCCGACACGCAATTCCAGCCGCCGAGCGGGAAACACTGGTTCGGCACGGACGTTCACGGGCGCGATTTGCTCACGCGCATGTTCTTCGGCGCGCGCATCTCGCTGCTCGTCGGCATTGTTGGCTCGGGCGTGGCGCTGGTCATCGGCGTGGCGTGGGGCGCAGTGGCCGGCTACATCGGCGGGCGTTGGGATAGCATCCTGATGCGCGTCGTGGACATTCTCTATTCGCTGCCTTCGATCCTGTTTGTCATCGTGATGGTGGCGGCGTTCGACAAGCACCTGCGCGCCTGGCTCACGCTCCACTTCGGCACCACCGCCGGGATTTACGCGCCGATGATTTTTCTCTTCTTCGGTCTCGGCGCGGTCTCGTGGCTCACCATGGCGCGCATCGTGCGCGGCCAAGTGTTGTCGCTGCGGGGCCGTCAGTTCGTGGATGCCAGCCGTAGCCTCGGTGCGAGTCACACGCGGATTTTGTGGAGCCACATTCTGCCGAACATTTATGGCATCGTGATTGTCTATCTCACGCTGACTGTGCCGGCGATCATCCTCTACGAATCGTTCCTGAGCTTCCTCGGACTCGGCATCCAGCCGCCGATGGCGAGCTGGGGCACGCTCATCTCGGAAGGCGCCGGCCAGATCAATCCCGTGCGCATCTACTGGTGGCTGCTCATTTATCCGTGCGTGATGCTCATCAGCACGCTGCTCGCGCTGAACTTCCTCGGCGACGGCCTGCGCGACGCCTACGACCCGCGCGGGGATCGCGGCTGACCGGAGCGGGGGGCCGCCCGGCAGGGCCGACCCGTTGACCACCACCCCGCGCAGAATTTGTGAGGTGGGGAAAAAGCCGGCAGGCGGGGGGGG
>JANNGC010000525.1:0-8532 GCA_031380445.1 Pedosphaera sp. | reverse complement strand
CGTCTTTTGCCAAATGCCAGATACAGCGCCGGCATCAGGAAAAGATTCAGCAGCGTCGAAGTCACCAGCCCGCCGAGAATCACAATCGCCATCGGGTATTCGATCTCGTGGCCGGGAATGTTTCCGCGCCACACCAGCGGCAGGAGCGCGAGCGCGGCGCAGGCGGCGGTCATCAGGATGGGCGCGAGACGTTCTTCCGCGCCGCGCAGCACGAGCGCGAGGCCGAAGGGTTCATGCTCCTCCATTTCCAAATGGCGATAGTGACTGATGAGCATGATGCCGTTGCGCGCGGCGATGCCGAGCACGGTCACAAATCCCACCAGCGATCCGAGCGACAAAATTCCACCGCCGAGAAAAGCGCCCGCCACTCCACCGATTAGGGCGAAAGGCAATGTCAGCGCCACGAGCAACACGAGCCGTGCGGAGCGGAAATCGACTTGCAACAGCACGAGAATGCCAATCAGCGAGAACGCGCTGAAGAGCAGCAACCGGCTGCTGGATTCCTGCCGCGCCTTGTATTCGCCGAGGAACTCCGGGTGATAACCGCGGTCGAAAGTGACGGCGCTCACGCGCTTCTCGATCTCGCGCGCCACGCTGCCCAGGTCTTTGCCCGCGACATTGCAGGTCACGTCGATGCGGCGGGACGCGCCCTCGCGTTTGATCTCATTCGGCGTCGGCACGATTTGGATGTCCGCCACGTCCCCGAGCGGAACGCGCGCGCCGCCGGGCGTTTCGATGAGCATCTCGCGCAACGACTGGATGTCCGTCCGCACTTTCTCCGCGCCCCACACGGCCACGTCGTACACTTTTTGTTCCTTGTACACTTCGCCGACCTTGAGACCCTTCACGAGCGTCGTCGCGGCGCGGCGCACAGCGCCGGGAGTCAGTCCGAAATTCGCGGCGGCTTCGGGGCGCAAGCGCACTTGCAACTGCGGCACGAGCACCTGCGGCTCGACCTTGAGGCTGGTCACGCCCGGCACGCCGGTCATGGCCTTGTTCACTTCCTGCGCCTTGTCGCGGAGCACGGCCATGTCCGGCCCGAAGATGCGCACCACCACCGTCGCGCTCGCGCCGGTCAGCACTTCCTTGATGCGCTCCTTCAAATACGTAAGCAGGTCGCGATACAGTCCTGGATAGCCGTCCACCACTTCCTGAACTTTCTGCACCGTCGCGTCGTAATCCACCTTCGGGTCGAGGCTGATCCAAAGTTCAGTGAAGTTCGGGCCAACCACTTCATCCGCCACCTCCGCGCGGCCGATGTGCGAGCCGAAGTTGCGCACGCCGGGAATGGCGCGCAATTCCTTGCTCGCCTGCACCGTCACGCGCGTCATCGCTTCGAGCGACGTGCCGGGCTTCTCGACCCAGTGCATGAGGAAGTCGGTTTCCTTGAAGTTGGGCAAAAATTCCTCGCCCAGTTTCGGCAGCGCGAGTCCAGTCCCGAGAAAAGTCAGCGCGAGAAAACCCACCGCCCACCACGGCCGCCCGATGAGTCTCGGCAACACCGCCCGGTAGCCCGCCTTCAAGGCACGCACCAGCGGCGCTTCCTGGCGGCGTTCGCGCGCGCCGGGCCGCAGCAGCAAACACAGCGCGGGCGTGACCGTGAGCGCCACGATCAGCGAGGCGAGGATTGCCAGCACATACGACAGCGCCAGCGGACGGAAGAACGTCCCGGCCAGTCCATCGAGAAAAAACACCGGCACGAACACGAGCGCCACGATGAGGCTGGCGAAGACCACCGCGCTTCGCACTTCGAGCGACGCGTCGAGCACTACCTTGAAGATGGGCACGGGATTTCCCGCCGCGCGATTCTGCCGCAAGCGGCGCATGATGTTCTCCACGTCGATGATGGCGTCATCGACCACTTCGCCCACCGCGATGACGAGTCCGGCGATGACCATCGTGTTCATAGTGCCGCCGCGCAGGTAGAGAATGACCGCCGCCGCGAGCAGCGACAACGGGATGGCTGAGAGGCTGATGACCGCCGTGCGCCAGTCAAACAGGAACGCAACGAGAATGAGCACGACCAGTCCGCAGCCGAGCAGCATCGCGTGGCTGAGATTCAACAGCGAGCGTTCGATGAAGGTGGCCGGGCGGAAGATGGTGGAATCAATCTCCACGTCCTTGAGGCCGGGCCGCAGCGCGTTGATGGCCGCTTCCACCTGACGCGTCACGTCGAGCGTGTTGCCCCACGGCTGCTTCTCAACGATGAGCAGCAGGCCGGGACCGTCATTGATCACCGCGTCGCCGATGGGCGGCGGATGACTGACGACGACTTGCGCGACATCGCCGAGGCGCAACGGCACGCCGTTCGTGAAGGAGACCACCGTGCGCGCCAAATCTTCCGGCGTCTCCACCGACGACAGATGACGCACGGGCAGACGCTGGTTCGGTGTATCGACGAAGCCACCACCGGAAAGCACCGTGGCGTCGCCCGCGGCGCGCACCACGGCATCGAGCGTCACGCCGTGCGCCGCGAGCCGCTCGGGATCAACCAGCACCTGGAACTGCCGGTCGCGCTGGCCCCAGATGGCGACATTGGCCACACCGGGCACGGACATGAGGCGCGGGCGAATCGTCCACAGCGCCAGTTCTGAAATGTCCATCTGCGAAAGCGTCTTTGACCACACGCCAATCTTCATGGCGCGACTCGTCGAGGAGAGCGGCGGGAGAATCACCGGCGCGTGCGCGACGGCGGGCAGGCGCGGAGTCACGGTGGCGACACGTTCCTGCACGAGCTGCCGCGCGCGCATGAGGTCGGTGCCCGGTTTGAAAATGCAAACCACCGACGAGAGGCCGAGCACGGACTTCGAGCGCAGTGTCTTGAGCCACGACACGCCGTTGACCGCGTTTTCCAATGGTACGCTGATGAGACTTTCAACTTCCTCCGTCGAGAGACCCGGTGCCTCAGTTTGAATCTCCACCAGCGGCGGCGCGAACTCGGGGAAGACATCGAGCGGTGTGGTCTTCACCGCGCGAATGCCGAACACGACCAGCGCGCAGGCGACGGCGAGGACAAGCACACGTTGCCGGAGCGACGCGGAAATGAGCCAGGTCATCATGGTCTATTTTCCGATGCCGAACTCGGTGCCGAACAACTCCGCCACGGCCACGCTCACGACTTTCGCGCCGACCTTGGGGCCGGACTCCAGCACTGCTTCGGTGCCGACGACGTGGCGCACCTGCACGCGCCGCCGCACAAAAGTTTGCGGCGCGGTGTTCTCATAGACCCACGTTCCACCGTTGATGTCGTGAGTCACGGCGGACCACGGGACGACCAAGCTTTCTTCGCCGTCGCGGAGCGGAATGCTCACGCCGACCTTCTGGCCGAAGCGGAGCGCGCCGCCGTCGTTGGCGAGTTCGTAAAACAAATCCACGGTGGAAGCGGCGGCGTTGGCGGAGGGCGGTGCTGCCACAGGCTTCGCCGTCTGCGTCTTCGCGCCGGCTGCCGCGGAGAGGTTCCCCACCTGCGCGCTCGCGGCCGTGTCGAGCCGCGCCAGGTCGCCGACATAAACCGGCACGCGCACCCAGAACTGCTTCAAGTTTGCGATGTCCAGCACCGGTGCGCCGAGCAAGTCACGCCGCGCCCTGGCGGCGCGCACGGCGGATTCGGCCAGGCCCACTTGCGCGCGGGCTTCATCCACGGCGCGGGCGCTGCCGGCCTTCTCGGCGAGCAACTTCGCGGCGCGTTCATGCGTCACGGTCGCGGCGTCGAGTTGCACCTTGGCGCGATCGATCTGGCTGTCCGCATCAATCTGCGCCTCGGCCACGCGGATGAGTTCCGTGGGCGAGAGCGCGGGCAGGATGGAGAAAATGGTCTGCCCGTTCGTGGCTGCCGTCTGCGGCATGATGAGGTCGCCGCCGAAGACGCGCACGCGCCCAACTTTCTTTCGCACCACCGCCGCCGTCTCGACGCCAAGTCGCTGCTCCGCTTGCGGCGTGAGGATGATGGTGCCGAGGTCGGCTTCCTTGGCGGGTTTGACGATGGCCGGCGGATTCTTTGGCTCGGCGGCGAAGGTGTGACAGCAGAGCAACGCGGTGCAGCCAATCAACTGGAACGATGCGGCGAGATGGCGCGAAGGAGCGCGGCCTTCAGGCCGCTTCAGCGTCAGCACGACTTTGGTGTTCGATGGCGGCCGGTCGCACGAGAGTTGAAGCGGCGTGAACGCCGTGCTCCACGCGCGCCGTGTCACCCGCCCCACTGCATCAATATGGCCGGACAGTAGTTTTGCTTTCATCGTTTGAAATTGTCGGCGGGAGATTGCGGCAGTCGCCCGCCCAGGCTCCGCTCTAACTCGGCAGTGGCGCGGTGCCAATCCGCGCGGGCCAGCGCGGCCTTGGCGCGGGCGTCTTCGAGGCGGCGGGAACTTTCCAGTGTGAGCAGCAACGAGACATCGCCGGCTTCGTAGGCTTTCTGCGACTGGCGCACGGCGTCTTCGAGCGAGGGCAGGATGCGCTGCCGCCAGTTATCAAAACTCTCCTGCGCCTGCGCGGCGCGGGTGTGGGCCTCGCGCACTTCGAGCACGATGCGGTCGCGCACGACGTAGTAATGGCGCGCGGTTTTCTCGAAGTTCGCCTGCGCGAGCGCGACGCCGCCCTGATTTTGGTTCACGACGGGCACGGCCAGATCCACGGTCGGCCCGGCGAGGAATTGATTGTTCACGTCCTTCGCGTTCACGCCGGCGGCGAGCGTGAAGGCTTCCCACCGTGCGAGGCCGATGCGTTTGCCAGAAGACTCGACGGCGATTTCCGCCGCGCGCAGATCGGGTCGCGCCGCCAAAGCGTTGGTCACGAGTCCGGTCATGTTGGAATCTACGCGGACGGTCGCGGAGGGAATGATCGTTTGCAGGAAAGGCTGCTGCCCCATGCCGAGCCAAGCCCGCAGACGCTCGGAGGTGATCCGCTCGTCGTGTCGCGCGCGGGCCAGCAGTTCCTCCGCTTGCAGCGCCTCGCCACGCGCCACGCCCGCCTCCAACTCGCCCGCGTCGCCCGCGTCGAGCCGCGCCTTTGACAGTTTGGAAATGTTGGCGGCGAGAGAAACCGTTTGCTCCGCCGCGCGCAACCGCTCCTTCGCCAGCGCGAGATCGGCGAAGGCCAGCTTCACATCTCGGATCAAATCCAGCCCGGCCTGCGTGAGTCGCTGCACGGTTTGTTCGTAGCTGGCCTCGGCGTTGGCGACGCGCCGGGGCCGCAGCCACAGCGCCTCCAGCGGATATTTCGCCGTAAGTTCCAAGCCCTTCGCGCCCCACGGCACGAGCATGGACAGCGTCGGGTTCGGCAGCATCCCGGCCTGCACCAAATCCGCGCGGGAGATTCCCAAGTCGGCGAGCGTTTCCTGAAAGGCCGCGTTGTTCCACAGCGCGATGTGGACGGCGCTGTCTTCCGTCAGTCCATCCTGCAACGAGATGCCGGGCGGCAGCGTGAACGCTCCGGCAGGCGTGTCGCCGAGGTTTTTTCCCGCTTGCCGCTCCAGCGCCGCCGAGACGCGGCGGTGATTTTGCGGAGGCAACTGGCAGCCGCACAAGACGGCGGCGGCGAGCAGGCCGGGCAGTAAATTTTTTATCATCATCACGGATCAAGCTCCGCCCGGCGGCGGGCGCGCGATGATGAACGGCCCTGCGTGCCGGGCGTTATCTCAATCGTCGGTGCGTTGAACGTGAACCGAAGCTATCGGATGGATTCTTTCTGTTTCCTGAAATCCAAATGACAGATTTGTTATCTGCGCGAGGGGAGGGAGGCGGTGCGCCACACGGACGGGGAAAGACAGGCGCCACGTCGGCAGAGCAGGGCGCGTGAAGACAGCCTCGGCCCGGCCGATGTCGCCCCACTCGCCGGTGCCGTCGCGCACGCGAACCCACCTCACGCGCGACGCTACGCGGGTGATGAGTTCCTCGATGGCCCCGGTGGCTTTCGGATCAGGCTCGCTCGTCGGCTCGGCGATGAGGATGGATTGGGGTGCGGGCATGGTGGACAAATTGATCAGGCCGGCACCCGTGGCGGTCTTTCAGAACCTTGGGTGGCAGAGAAATGTTTCAATGAGCTCGGCGACTTTCCAACTCGCTTCCGGCCAGCCGCTGCCTGACGGCTTCCGCCCCCCCCAATTTGCCTCCCGTTCCGACTTTCGGGTGACATCGGGGAAACCCCGGTGCCGCGCGGAACGCTCGAAAAAATCCACTTCGTCACATTCCCGTCACACTGCGGACACCTTCAATTCACAGAAAAGAGCGTGCATGGCCGCAATGTGTTACGGCAGCCTATCCCCATGTTCTCATTGCAAAAGTTGCTCGGTAAAGACGACAAATTCTTCGACCTCCTGCACGCCAGTGCGGAGGAGGGGCTGCACAGTGTGACGGCTCTGAAGCGCATCCTGACCAATCACTCCGTCACCCCGACTCTCGACGAGTTCGTGGCTTCGCGGCGGAAGGACAAGGCCATCACCAACGAGATCAGCGAGCTGCTGGTGAAGACCTTTGTGACCTCGCTCGAACGTGAGGACATCGAGGCGCTGTCCAATGTGCTCTACAAGATTCCCAAGACCATCGAGAAGTTCGCCGAGCGTTACATCCTCTGCGCCCCGCGCATCCGCGCCGTGAAGTTTGACACCCAGATGGTCATGCTCGAAGACGCGGTGAAGACCGTGGTCGCCATGCTCGCCGAGGTGAAGAAGAACGACCTCGCCGCCATCTCGCAGCACAACGCCAAGCTGCAAAAGCTCGAAGGCGAGGCCGACAAAATCATGCTCGACGAGCTGCGCGACCTCTATAGCGGCAAGCACGACCCCATCACCGCGATGGCGCTCAAAGACTTGTATGAGCTGCTGGAGAAGGTCTTCGACCGCTGCCGCGACGCGGGCAATGTCGTCTCGCACGTCGTGCTGAAACATTCGTGAGGTTGCCATGACGCTCATCATCGCAGTCATCGTCGTGGCGTTGATCTTTGAGTACATCAACGGCTTCCACGACACGGCCAACTCCATCGCCACCGTGGTCTCGACCAAGGTGCTCACGCCGCGCGGGGCCATCCTCATGGCGGCGATTACGAACCTCGTGGGCGCCTTCTTCGGTCTCGCGGTGGCGAAGACCATCGCCAGCGGGCTGGTCGAGGCTTCCTACGTCACGCAGGAGGTCATCATCTGCGCGCTGCTGGGCGGCATTACTTGGAACCTCATCACCTGGTGGTTTGGCATTCCGAGCAGTTCCTCGCACGCGCTGGTCGGCGGTCTGGTGGGCGCGACGCTCGCGGCGGCGGTCTGTCTCGCGGCGCAGAAGCCGCTCGTGGACGCCAAGGGCCAGCCCGCTTCCATCTGGAGTTCCATCAAGTGGAACGAGGTGAAGGAGAAGAAAAGTTACAGCCTCACCACCGCGCCACCGGAGTTGAGGATCGCCCTCGGCGACGGCATCCGCACCAATGGCACCCACACCCTGAAGCTCGGCACCAACAAAGTGCAGGCCGTGGTCTTCGAGGGCCGCGTCGAGATGGTCGTCGAGAAGATGAAGGTGGACCGCGCCGGCGTCTTGAACAAAGTCGTCCTCCCCATGATCACCTCGCCGCTCATTGGCTTTGTGGTCGGGCTGTTGTTCATGAGTTTCCTCTACCTGATACTGCTGAAGGCCCGTCCGTATTGGGTCAACAAGGTGTTCGGCAAACTTCAGATCGTCAGCGCCAGCTACATGGGCTTCAGCCACGGGATGAATGACGCCACCAAGACGATGGGCATCATCACCCTCGCGCTCGTCGCCGCGACCAAGACCGGGATGCTTGGGGCTTCGGCGGACGGCTTCCATTTCCTCTACACGGCGGAAGGCTCGGACCCGCTGCACCTGCCGGTGGGCAGCCAGATGATTGCGCTGCTGCCCTCGTGGTTGCAGTTTGGTTACATGCCGCCGATTGGCGATGCGAAGAGCCAGGCCGTGCCGGCGTGGGTGGTCGTGATTTGCGCGCTCACGATGGCGGCGGGCACGGCGGCAGGCGGATGGAAAATCATCAAGACGATGGGCCACAAGATGGTGAAGCTCCAGCCCGTGCATGGGTTCGCGGCGGAAACCACGGCGGCGACGGTTCTCGCGGTCACGGGTACGCTCGGGATGCCAGTGTCCACCACGCACGCGATCACCACTTCGATTCTGGGCGTGGGCTGCGCGAAGCGGTTCAACTCGCTCAAGTTCGGCGTCATCGAGAAAATCCTGTGGGCCTGGGTGTTCACGATTCCGGCGGCGGGCGGCGTGGCCTTTGCGCTGGTGTGGCTGGGGAACAAGATTGGGTTCATCAAGTTCTGAGGCGTTTCGACGCCGTAGGCGGTTGCTTTAACGGAGCAGGAGTCAAATCCTGCTCCGTTTTTGCTGTCTTGGTCTTTCCAAGCTCCCGGCGCGGAACGTTGGGCCGGAAGCATGTGGTTGGGGGGAAAGGTTTTTAACCACGGATGGACACAGATGGACACGGATGCAGAAGGAGACCGCTAACATACCGGCGCAGGCAGGGCGTCGTCGCTCCGCGCGCGCCGGGGTGAGGTGTGAGCAGTTCCAAGCCGTCTCTCTG
>JANNGC010000574.1:0-2946 GCA_031380445.1 Pedosphaera sp. | reverse complement strand
CTCCGACCCGGCTCGTTGAAGTGCTGCGGCCATTCGCGCCGGGTCGGAGACCGGCGCTCCACGCATTCCCAGCGCATCCTCACGCGACAACTTCATCTCCAACTCCGTCGGCGTGGCGCTCACGTAGAGTGCCTGAGGGTGCATCAGTTGAAACTCGTCGAAATTCAGCGGGCGGTTGTCGAGCGCGCTGGGCAGTCGGAAGCCGTGCTCAACCAGCACGGTCTTGCGCGCGCGGTCGCCGGCAAACATGCCGGAGATTTGCGGCAGCGTGGCGTGCGACTCGTCCACCACGAGCAGGAAATCCTTGGGGAAGAAATCAATGACCGTGCTGGGGCGCGAGCCGGGCGGGCGGTTCGCGATGTGGCGCGAGTAATTCTCGATGCCAGAGCAGAAGCCCATCTCGGTCATCATCTCCAAGTCGTATTCCGTCCGCATCTTCACGCGCTGGGCTTCGACAAGTTTGTTGTTCTTCTCGAACTCGGCGATGCGATTCGTCAGTTCCTCGCGGATGGACAGGACGGCGCGCTTCATCTTGTCGCCGGGCGTCACGAACTGTTTGCTCGGGAAGAGCATCGTGTTCGGCATGGTGGCGAAGGTGTCGCCGGTCAGCGGATCAAAGCGCGTGAGCCGCTCCACGGTGTCCCCGAAGAATTCGATGCGCAGCGCGTCCTCGGTGTAGGCCGGGCAAATCTCCACCGTGTCACCGCGCACGCGGAAGTTGCTGCGCTCGAAGGCGATGTCGTTGCGCGTGTATTGCAGGTCAATGAAGCGGGAGAGCAGTTGCTCGCGAGTGATTTCCTGCCCCACATGCAGCGGCACGATGAACGATTCGTAATCCTCCTTGCTCCCGATGCCGTAGATGCAGGACACGCTCGCGACCACGATCACGTCGCGGCGCGAGATGAGCGAACTCATGGTCGAGAGGCGCATCCGCTCGATGGCGTCGTTCACGCTCGAATCTTTTTCGATGAACGTGTCGGTGCGCGGGATGTAGGCCTCGGGCTGGTAGTAGTCGAAGTAGCTGACGAAATATTCGACGGCGTTCTTGGGGAAGAAACTTTTGAACTCGGCGTAGAGCTGCGCGGCCAGCGTCTTGTTGTGCGAGATGACCAGCGTGGGCTTGTTCACGTTCGCGATGACGTTTGCCACGGTGAACGTCTTGCCCGAGCCGGTGACGCCGAGCAACGTCTGGTGCTTCGCGCCCGCGCGCACGCCTTCGGTCAGCTTCGCGATGGCCTGCGGCTGATCTCCGGCGGCTTCGAAGGGCGCGACGAGTTCAAACATGAGCGCGCGGAAGCTAGGAGCGGTTTTCCGGAGTGTCAACGAACGGCGTAAATCCCGCAGGTGGCGGATTTTGGTTCGCGTTTCACTTCGTGCGCTCTCAAGTTTTCCTACGAACCGTCCGCTCATTCTCCTGCCGAGGCGCATGCGTCCGGCACATGATTTTTAGCCAATGACCACGACGTTGAATGCAGGAGAAGAGTCTCAGTTGTTGCAGACAATTGAGATGTTCGAGGTCATCACGCAGAGCCAGCCGCAGGATTATCAGTCGCTGGAAATTCTCAAGGAAGCTTACCTCAAGCTGAACCGCGAGGAGGACGTGGTGAACACCGCGCGGCGCATCGCCGAGGCCTATGTCCATCTCGGCCAGCTTTCGTCCGCCATTCTCGAATACGAGAGCATCCTGCAACGCCGGCCCGACGACGCCTCGGTGCTGGCCGCTCTCGGCGACATCGAGAGCAAGGCGAGCAGCCTGAGCGGCGAGCCGCCGGCGGTGGAATTGATCGAGCCGAGCGAGCGCGTGGTTCCGACCGAGGCCTCGGTCAAGGGCAAGCCCGCGAGCAAGCCGACCGCCACTGATCTCGACGATGGGCGGGCCACGATGCAGAAGGTTTTCGTGGACAGCAAACTGATCAGCCTGGGCGACTTCGACCTCTGCTGGCAGACGCCGAACCTTCATTTGCCGCCGGGCAAGCCGCTCGATCCGTTCATCCAGTTGCTCGCGGACAAGACCATCGTGGTCATAGACAAGTCGCTCAAGCTGCTCTCGGAAAAGGCGCGGCTCAGTTACCTGCCGCTCGACAAGTACGACGCCGACCTCGACCTCGCGCGCACCTTCCCGATGGAGACCTGCCAGCGCTGGTGCGTGCTGCCCTTCGACAAGATGAGCAAGTCCATCCTGGTCGCCACCGCCAACCCGTTCAACCGCCAGGCCGCGAAGGAACTGGAGGCCGCCACGCAGGCGCGCATTCTCTGGTATCTGGCGCCGCCGATCGACATCGCCAAATGGCTCAAACGCGCTTTCCGTTAAAATCTGATTCACATGGCTGGCCCACTTAAATCTTTTGGTGAACGCATCGCCGACGCGCTCGTCGAGGACGGATTGCTCTCGGCGAAACAGGTCGTGGAACTGCTCGAGCAGCAGAAGAAGGAAGGCGTGCGCCTGCTCAAGCTCGTGGTCGAGAAGGGTTACGTCGGCGAAATGGATCTCGCCGTCTCGATGGGCCGCGTGCTGAACGTCCCGCCGGTGAATCTCGGGCGCACTTACATCTCCCCGGACGTTTCCGATTTGCTGCCGCGCGATGTCGCGGTGAACTACCGCGTCTGCCCCGTCTCGCGTTTGGAGAACCGCCTCTTCCTCGCGATGGTGGACCCGCTGAACGTCCTCGCCATTGATGACGTCAAGCGCCTGACCAAGCTCGACATCATCCCGATGATCGCGTCCGAGCGCGCCATCACCGACAAGCTTCATCAGATCGAGAGCGCCAAGTCCGGCACGATGGAGGACATCATTCAGGACGCCGAGGCGCAGGCGGCCGATGAAGCCGACGGACTGGAGACGGTCAAAGACATCGTTGAAGAGGTCAACATTGACCAGCTCTCCGCCGGCTCGGACGAAGCGCCGGTCATCAAGCTCGCCAACCTGATCATCGTGCAGGCGATCAA
>JANNGC010000450.1:0-2037 GCA_031380445.1 Pedosphaera sp. | reverse complement strand
AACCTACAGCTCGTGCACCAGGTGATCTGGAGAACCAGGCCGGCTGTTGGTGTCGGCGAGGACATCGTCATGCCACTGCCCTCCTTCACGGGCTATCTGCGTGTCGTCGCCAGTACCGGCGGGAAGATCGTTTGCAGCGCGTTCAAGTCATGGCGCGTGGTGAACTGCTGGAAAGTTTCCCCCGCGTTGCGGCGCTTGAGGTAAGTCGTCAGCATTTTTTCCAGCGTCGGCTTCAACTGCTCGAACGAGACGCCGCTGAAGACCTGCCGGCCCACGGCCTGATTATCACCGAAGCCGCCGCCGACGCAGACGTGATAGCCTTCCAGAGTTTCGCCGGAGACTTTCACCTTTGTGCCGAGCAGCCCGATGTCGCCCATGTAATGCTGCGCACAGGAATTTGGGCAGCCGGTCAGATGGATGTTGAGCGGTTGATCCAGTCCCAATTTTTTCTCCAAGTAGTTCGCCAGTTCCAGCGCGTGAGCCTTGGTGTTCGAGGCGGCGAACTTGCAGTAGGAATTGCCGGTGCAGGCAATGAGTCCGCTGCGGATGTTCGACTGCTTCCAGTCGAAGCCAATTTTCGCCGCCGCCTTTTTCACCGTCTCGACGTAGGCGTCAGGGACATTCGGGATGATGACGTTCTGCCAGACGGTGAGCCGCACTTCGCCGGAACCGTAGAGGTCCGCGATTTCGGCGAGGCGGGTCATCTGCTTCGGCGTGATGTTGCCGACGGGGATGGTGACGCCGATGTAGTTCAGGCCCTTCTGCTTCTGTGCGAAGACGCCGACGTGGGAGTGGGGAATTTCGGATTTCGGATTTCGGATTTCGGATTTTTCCGCCGTTGCGCGCAGCAACTTGTAGCCAAGCATCTTCTCAATCTCGTCGCGGTATTGTTCCAGCGTCCACTTGTCGAGCAGGTGCTTGAGGCGTGCCTTCTTGCGGTCACCGCGATTGCCGTTCGCGATGTAAACGCGCGTGGCGGCGAGAATCACTTTCACGGCCTCGTCCGGTTTCACCAGCACGCCCATGTCACGCGCGAAAACCTGATGGCCCGTCGCGCCGCCGGCTTTCATGCGGAAATAAACTCCGGCGGGAATCTCTATGTCGCCGCTCTTGAACGGCGCATCGAACTTCACCGCCTTCAAACCGAGATCGTTCGTGTCCTCGACCGTGCCGATGAGTCCACCGCCATCGAGCGCGATGTTGAACTTGCGCGGCAGGTCGTGGAGCGCGCGGTCGTGGTTGATGAGTTGCGCCAGTTCCTGGCAGAGCGGCAGCGTGTCAATCAGCTCATGCGGATCAATGCCCGCCGTCGGATTCGCGGTGATGTTGCGGATGTTGTCCGCGCCCGCGCCCTTGCTGCTCAGGCCCACGGACTGGATGCGGCGCAAAAATTCCGGCGCGTTCTTCGGCTCGATGAGACGCAACTGCAAATTCGCCCGCGTCGTGATCTGCATGTAGCCGCTGGTCAGTTCCTGCGACACTTTCGCAACCTCGCGCAACTGGTAGGACTTGATCACGCCGCCGGGGATTTTCATCCGGCACATGAACTTCTCGCTGGCGGGCGTGAGGAAGAACAGCCCATGCCACTTGAAGCGGTAGATGTTTTCCTTGTCCGGTGCCTTGTTCGCCGCCGCGTGTTCGAGCAGCAGCGGATACGAGTCGAGCGGATGCAGTTCGCGCTTCACGCGCTCTTCAAAAATTAAATCCGCCATCGATGCCGCCTGCGTGACTGGATTCGGCGTGATGCTTGAGAACGTCATGCCGCGCTCGCGCAGGCCTGAGAAAAAGCCGTCGAGATACGCGCTCTGCTCGTGCGTGAGCTTCTCGCCTTGAATGGAATCGAATGGCGAAGGTGTGGTCATCGTGTTGCGTTTCTCTAGTGCTGAAGTCTCGGCAGTCATCGTAGGGCAGAACGGTTGGAATCGAGAAGCGCCCGGAGCGCGGACTTTCCAGTCCGCAGCGAGCCGCTTCGCAGTGAGGCGTGATGGTTTTTCTGGGACGCCCCGAGCGGCGAGGCTTGCTGCGGACTGGAAAGTC
>JANNGC010000567.1:0-1661 GCA_031380445.1 Pedosphaera sp. | reverse complement strand
GTCAGCAGCGGCGTGACCCCGGCGTCAACTGCGGACTGGTGCGGGCGCACTTCGACAACACTGACGGAGCCGGTGGCAAAGCCCGTGAGTGTGATTTGACTGGCGGAGGCGCGGACATGCTGAATGCCGGTGGCCGGTTCGGAAAGGCAGGGCAGGGTGCCGGCGACCAAGAGCGGGATCGCTCGGAGGATGGATTTGAGGTTCTCAATGAAACGGAATCGGGCGGGGCGGAGCAGCATGAGGCCTTCCTGACGAATGTTGCGGACGGGAGCTTCAATGGGATTGGCATTGGCCGGAGTGGTCCGCTTTCCGCAAAAGTGATCCAGATGTTACGAGCGTCGCGGGCGGCGTCATCGCGCCGCTCATGCGCTACCTCAACCCAAGGCGGCCATCTGACGTTTGCCTTCGGTCAGGAAATCGAGGTAGTAAACGAGCCGATCCTTCATCTCTTTGCGGGGCAGAATGGCGTCGATCAACCCGTGATCGAGCAGGAACTCGGCGGTCTGGAAACCGGGTGGCAGTTCCGCCTGCGTCGTGTCCTTGATCACGCGCGGTCCCGCGAAGCCGATCATGGCCGCTGGTTCCGCAAGGATGAGATCCCCCACGCTGGCGTAGCTTGCCATCACGCCGGCGGTGGTGGGGTGGGTCAGGACGCTGATGTAGGGAAGCCTGGCCTTCGCATGGTAGGCCAGTGCGGCGCAGGTCTTGGCCATCTGCATGAGGCTGAACATGCCTTCGTACATGCGCGCGCCGCCGCTGGTGGAAACGATGATGACCGGCAGCCCGCGGTCGGTCGCCGTCTCAATCATCCGCGTGAGTTTCTCGCCGACGACCGACCCCATCGAGCCGCCCAGGAAGGCGAAATCCATCACGCCAAGCCCGATGCGATGTTCGCCAATCTTGCCGACCCCGGTGATGATGGCGTCCTTGAGCTGGGTGGACTTCTGGTAAGCGTCGAGCTTGGCCTTGTAGGAGGCCACACCGGTAAATTTCAAAATGTCCACGCTGGTCATGTCCGCATCCATCTCCTCAAACGAGCAGGTCTCGACGAGGGAATGAATGCGCTCGCGTCCGCTGATGGGGAAATGGTGGCTGCACTTGGGGCAGACCTTGAGGTTCTCGTCCAGCTCCTTGTCGAAAACCATCGTCTCGCACTTGGGACATTTGGTCCACAAACCTTCTGGAATCTCCTTCTTCTTTTTGCCGCCCAGCTTGGGCTTCTTGAGAAACGAGGTCTCCGTGTTCGCCGGGGGGGGCGTCACAGCGGGTTCCACGTCAAAGCCAAGAGTTTTTTTAGTGAAGGTGGTCGTTGCCATAGATGAAAACGTGGTCACTTTAACAGTCCACGCGCTACCGTCCATACACAAACGTCCGCCGCGCCACAAGTCCGTAGAATGTCCGCGCAGGCGCTCGTCGTCGCCCCGGTGGTCAGGACATCATCCACCAAAACCACGCGCTTGCCCCGCAGGGACTTCGCGCCGGAGCCTTGGGAAAAGGCCCGGCTCATGTTCCTGGCCCGTTCTTCCCGCGACAGTTGGGTCTGTGTCCGGGTGGCGGAGACGCGCCGCACTGTGGCATTGTCCACGGGAAGCCCCGTCGCCTCGCCCAGATGCCGGGCCAGATGTTCCGCCTGGTTGAATTCACGTTCCGCCTGCTTTTGT
>JANNGC010000563.1:0-2374 GCA_031380445.1 Pedosphaera sp. | reverse complement strand
TTAAGGCCGGGAATAGGCGAACGGTAGGGTGTCGTCGCGCCGCGCGCGCCGGGGTGAGGCGTCAGAAATTCGTGAACGGATTGTCAAGTCGCGGCCCGGCGCGCACGGAGCGACGACGCCCTGCCTGCTCGGGTCGTTCTTTGGTCGTGGTCAGTTTGGAGCACCGAGCATGGCTCGGCACGAAGGCCACGAATCCCGCCCCTGCCGAGCCATGCTCGGCGCTCCACCAGCCCGGATTTTGCCTGCTTTCGAGGCATTTGCTTTGAACCGGAACACGGGTGTCCAAAAGGTGAGCCGAGTTTTGCGGAATTGGGTTCCGTGCGCGCGGAATCGCATGACACTTTTGCAAAAATCGGTTCCGTGTGCGCACTATCAGAACGCATTTCTGCAAAAGCGGACGGCAGTTTTGCAAAAACGGATTCCGTTTCCGCGCGCACGGAAGGTGTTTTCGCGAAAACGCTGTCTCAACATGTCCCGGCGCTGTCCTCTTTTGCAAAAGCGCCGTCGTGCGGTGCGGAAGCCTGAACTCCCTCGTCGCGCAGCAATGCGGCCCTGCTAAACGTGCCATGAGCAGGACGCCCCGTGGAGCGCGCGTAGGCGTTCGACGTTCTGATCAGCAGGGCGATGTATTTCACGGGAAATGTTCCAAAAAAAATTCTACTGCCAAAAAATTTCACGCCTTGGATGATGGGCGGGTGTTCACCCCGTTTTCTTTCGTCACACTCCTCATCATCGCGCTTGCTCTCGGCTCACTCGCCTTTGCCGCCGCGCCGTCCGAGGACGAACCGTTACTCCAGCGCGAACCCGCATGAACGTCATCGCCGCGCTGCGCTTCCTGGTTCCGGCTCTTTTGCTCACGATCGGAATGGCCGGAGGTTATGAGCGGTTCTCCGGCCTCCAAGGTTGGTGCTGGCCGTGGTGGTGGTACAGCTACGTTGTTGTATCCGGCCAGCCGCCCCCGCCCGAAATGGTGTGGTGTACGCGGGCGGGCTGGACGGTGCTCACCGTCATCGCGGTTTTCTGCGGACTGCGCTGGTGGCGCGGGCCACGGCTCACGTTCCACGGCTGCGACTGGATGATGCTGGCCCTGCCCGCCTGGCTGCTGGTGTCCGGCGTCTGGCTCGGTCTGTCGCGCCCGCTGCTCCACATCGGCCTGTGGCCGCAGGTCGCGGTGCTGTTGCTCTATTTCCTCGGGCGCAGCGCCGGCGTGGAAGTGCGGGCTTGGAGCGTGGCCTGCATTTTCATGGCCGCCGTGCTGGCCATCACGGTCCTGCTGGATGCGGAGGGCCTGATGCACCGCGCCCCACAACGCCCCGGCGGACTGCTCGCGAGCCGGAACTACGCCGGACAATACCTGGCGCTGGCCCTGCCCACGCTGCTGATGCTGGGCCGGCGCAGCGCAGGCCCACGCCGTTCCGGCCCATATATTTTCTGGGCGGTGGCGCTGCTGCTGGGCCTGGCCTTGATCCTGACCCGCTCCCGAACCGCGTGGATTGGCGCGGGCGTTGGCACGGCGGTGGTCCTCGCTCTGGCCGGCCTTTCTCGGCGGCGCATGATTGTACCCCTCCTGTTTGTCATGCTCGGCGCGGTCATCGGCGCGTATCTTCCCACCACGCTGGCGTGGAAAGATGCCCATCCGTTTTGGAACAGCGCCCGGCGTGTTCTCGACATTTCTTCCGGTTCCGGCGCGTTTCGTCGCGACCAGTATCGCGACACCTTCCGCATCGCCGCGCAACATCCCGTGCTGGGCGTTGGTCCCGCCGGCTGGCGCCAGGCCATCAAAGTGGTCAACCCGGAGCCGCAGCATCATCTCAACAAATTTCCCAACAGCGATTACCTCCGCTTTCTTTGTGAAGGCGGCTTCGTCGCTCTGGTCCTGTTCGTCGGCGCGGGGGCGACGTTTCTTCGTCGCGCCTGGAGATTTCGCGCGGAGCAACCGCACCTCTTGGCCACGCTGGTGGCTCTGGCGCTGATTTGCGCTTCCGACGCCGTGTTCGTGCGCCCCGAATCCTCGGCCCTGCTTTGCGTCCTCCTCGCCGCCCTGGCCAATCAACCTCGCGCCATCACCGCTGATCGTGATGAGTTGAAACCCGCAGCAGACTCATGAACCGATGCGGCGTCAGGCCTCTCATCGGGTGTATCCTGAAGCCGTTGTCAATTTCGAGGCCAGGTTTCCAGCTTGAATCAAAAGGCTCGCAGCCTAGTCTCACTGCGCATCCACCATGAAAAAAACGCGCATTCGAGCGGGCGAAATCCTTGGCCTCATCGTCTCGTGCCTGCTCATCGCGACTCTGCGCGCGGAGACGAATGCGCCGCAGGTTCTCGCCAGTGAATTGCCGCGTGACGCGGTGCGGGTGGAAATTTTCGAGGGACT
>JANNGC010000324.1:0-4335 GCA_031380445.1 Pedosphaera sp. | reverse complement strand
CGAAGGAGCGCGTGCGGAGTTCAGTAAATTGGTTTGTCCATCTGTCATTTCTTCTCCGGCAGCGTGGACTTCGGGAGCGGCACGGTCAACCGCACCCGCGCGCCATTCTCCGCGCCGCGCCCGATCTCAAATTTCCCGCCCACGTCCTCCATGCGTTTGCGCATGTTCTTCAAACCGTTCCGCACACTCGGCGCGTCCGGGTCGGCGAGGCCGCGTCCGTTATCCTCGATCTCCACCACGAACGCGCCGCCCTCGATGCGCACGCGCACCCACGCGGCGGTGGCCTTCGCGTGGCGCACCACGTTGGTCACAGCTTCCTTTGAGGCGAGAAAAACATTGTGCCGCACCTCGGGTGTGATGACGGCGGGCGGCAAATTCTCCTGCACCTCCAACCGGTAGCGCAGTCCGGCCACGGCCAGAAAATCCTGCGCATGCTTGCAGATGTAATTCACCAATCCTTCCAGCGTGTCGTTGGCGGGGTTCACGGTCCAAACGATCTCGTCGAGCGCGCGCGTGGTCTCGCGGGCGGTCTGGGAAATCTGCCGCGCGTGCTCCTCAATCTCGTGCGGCAAATCTTTGTCCGTCTCGACCAGTTCGCCGAGCAGCGCGACCTGCGTGAGGCTCGCGCCCACTTGATCGTGAATGTCGCGGGCGATGCGCGCGCGCTCCTTTTCAAGAACCTCCTTCTCGCGCAAGACCGCAAGCTGTCGCTGAAGTTTCTGCGTGGAGAAATAATGCACGACGGCAGCAATCAACCCCAGCAAGGCCAGCGCGGAAAGCGTGAGGAACCACCAGGTGCTCCAGAACGGCGGGCGCACCCACACCGGCAGCGCCGCGCCCACGTTGTTCCACACGCCGTCCTCGTTCGCCGCCACCACGCGGAAGGTGTAATGGCCGGGATGCAGCTTGCGATACGTGGCCTTGCGGTCGCGCCCGTCATCGAACGACCAGTCCTTGTCGAAGCCCACGAGCTGATAACGAAACCGCGCCCGTTCCGCCGCACCGAGATTCAGGCTGGCGTAGCGCAGTTCCAGCCGTTCGTCATTCGGCTGCAAGACCAACGTGTTCGTCCCCTCGATGAGTTCCAACTTTCGCAGCACGTCATCCACGGTGCTGGATTCAATGGTCACGGGCGGCGGGTTGGTGTTCGAGCGGACGCGCGCCGGGTTCGCCGCGACCACGCCCTTCGTGGTGGCGAACCACAGCGTGCCGTCCGGCGTGCGCGTGACGGCGGGCTGTGAACGATACGGCCGCCCGCGCGTGGGCAGCCCGTCGTTTTGATCAAACGCACGACAGGCGATGAAACTCTGCCGCTGCTCCGCAAACTCAAGCAGCGACTTCTTCGGCACGCGCAGAATGCCCGCGTTGGAACTCATCCACAAATTGCCCTCGTCGTCCTCGGCGAGACAGCCGAGTTGATCGCTCCCGAGACCGTCGCGCGCGTTGAAGCGCGTCCAACGTCCGTTGCGCCAGCAGCCCAGGCCGTTCGCCGCCGTGGCCGCCCACAGCACGCCGTCGCGATCCACGAGCAGCGCGGTGATTTCATCGCTCGGCACGCCGTCCGTCTGACGCATTGAGGTGAAATTTTTTCCATCCCAGCGGCTGATCCCGGATCGCTCGGTGCCAACCCACAAATTGCCCAGCGCGTCGTCGGCCAGCGCGGTAATGCCGTTGCCCGTCAACCCGTCGCGCGTGGTGAAGCGCCGCCACTCGTTGCTGCGCAGCGAGACCAGGCCGCCGCCGGTGCCGAACCACAGCCGGCCCGCGCGATCCTCGTAAATGGCCTGGACGCGGTGCTGCAAATTCGTGCCGCTCGCCACGGGTTCCAGCGCGCCGCCGGGCGGGAGGTGCCAGAGTTGCGGACGGGATTCGTCCTGCGAGGTGCGGATGGCAAACCAAGCGGTGCCGTCGCGCGTGGTTTGCACCGCCGTGATCGGCACCCCGCTCACCAGCGCCACGTTGGTCACGCCTTCGCGCCAGGCAAACAGCCCGTCGCGCGTCATGCCGATGAGCAGCGTGCCGTTCGTATCGCTCGCTAGTGATTCCACGGACGCCCCCCGCAAGATTTCCGCCGTGCGAAAAGTTTGCTGTTGCACGCGGCTCAGACCGCCGCCGTCCGTGCCGACCCACAGTGTGCCGTCGCGATCCACCAGCAGCGAGCGCACTTCGGGATTGAGCACCACGCCGCCCACCAGCTTGGACAACGCGCTGACTTCGCCGTTCGTGGAAATAAAAAATACGCCCTCTCGCAAGGTGCCGACGATCAGGTGTCCGTCCTGATCCTCGTACGCCGCCGCTGACTCGTAGCGCCACGGCACCGGCTCCACCACCGCGTACTCCGTCGCTCCCTGGACACGCGTCACCGCCAGATTCCGCCGCAGCCCGACACGCCAGTGCCCCCCGCGCGGGCTGGCCGTGAGGGAAAGCAACTGGCTGAACGTGCGCGGCTCGCCGACCAGCGGCAGGTTCGTGCTGGTGAAATTTCCGCGCGGATCAATCTCCCACTGCCGCTGCAACAGCCCCGCCCGCACCGCGCCGTCTGTCTCGCAAATGAGAGACCGCGCACCGCCGCCGCGTCCGCCAGGCGGAGCGGGAAAGGCTTGGAACGCGCCGTCCGTCACGCGCCACAAGTCGCCGTTCACCTTGAGCAGCCAGACTGCGCCCGTCTGATCCTCGCACGCGGCCTGCAAGCGCCGGTCACGACTCCCGCCGGCCAGCGGCGCGGGGGCGGTGATTTGTCCGTCGCGCAGAAACACCACGCCTGCGTTCTCCAGCCCGATCCACAGACGGCGCTGGCTGTCCTCGAACAAACTGACGATGCGGTTCTCCGGCAGGCCCGGCAGGTTGCCGGTGTTAAAAATTTTGAAGCTCACGCCATCGAAGCGCACCAGCCCGTTCAAGGTGCCGAGCCACAAGTAGCCGTCGCGCGATTGCACCATCGCGAGGATGGAATTGTTCGGCAGCCCCTCGTCCGTGGTCCACGTCCGCACGGCGTAGGTGCGGTTGGAGAGCGCGCCTCCGCCCGGCGCGGCGGCGGCGCACACAGGCCCCAGCCCGAGCCAGAACAGCCCGGTGATTGCCAGAAGCCAGCGGAGTTTCGCCACGCTGGAATTTTTCGGCGAACGCCGCGCGGAGTAAAGAAGGGAGTTTGGCACGACGTAACGCCGACATTCGTGTCGGCAGGTCGGGAGGCTTTCGATCCTCCCGTTCCCAACGGCGGACTGAAGCACACCGAACAGAATCGCGAGACTGGAAAGTCTCGCCACCGGCCGGCTGGAACGCCGGCGTTACTGCCACTTCAGAGTTGCTCCCTCGGGCAAATGGCGTTTGGCTGCGCGCGGAAAAATCATGCGTGCCATCCCGCTGCTGCTCTGCGCCGTCCTCGGCCTGCTGTCCGCTTCGGCGGCGCAGTTCGTGGAAATCTCTGCGCGCATCGAGACCATCGAGTGGCGCTATCAGGAAGAGACCGGACTGCCGTTGAAGAATATCCGCACGCACACGCTGCGCTGCATCGTCGGGAAAGATCAGTGGCTCATCGAAAATCTTTCGCGCAGCAACCTCACCGAGAGCACCTGGTATGTGCAGGAAATGATCGTGCGGCAGGTCAGCTACAATTCCACCGACGACACCACGGGCGACGGCACCGGCTATCGTGGCTACCGGCGCAGCGCGCGGAACGTGGGTATGCTCGCTTCGCCCGAGGGTTATCCCGAAGGCGACGTGCTGGTGAACGCGACCTGGTTCGCCTTTTGTTCCGGCCCCTTTCTCCAGAAGACCGCGCGCGGCGTGCCGCTGCCCACGGCGGGGCCGAGTCAAACCGTCTTTGGCCTGACGAATGAAACGCGCCTCTTCACGGACGCTTTCGGCCTGCCGAGGAGCGCAATTTTCTACGCTCCGCCGCACGAGTTGAAGTGCCGTTACGAAGTCCCGCAGTCCACGAATGTGCTGGGCTGGAATTTCCCGCTCGCCTTCACCACCGAGCAGCGCGCGCCGGATCGCTTCGGCAAATGGGAGCGCAACCTGACGATCAACGGTCGCGTCACGGCCATCCGTTCCGTGCCCGCGCTGGAAGTGCCGGAAGATATTTTGGACCGGATCTTGAACCCCGACCCGACGTCCACACGCCGCCGCCCGTAGCGCCGAAATTCCACCTCGCCATATCGCCGACTTTCGAGTCGGCAGGTTGCGAGACATTCCTGTCTCGTGTTCCAATCTTCTACCCGCATGAATGTTTGCGCCCACATGCTTCGTCTGAAATCCTCACGAACATGAAACGCATCCTCACTTTCCTGACGCTCCTGGCGTCGCTCGCGTCCCTGGCCGCCGCGCCCGCGC
>JANNGC010000323.1:0-3255 GCA_031380445.1 Pedosphaera sp. | reverse complement strand
GCAAGCTTGGCGTCACCGACCAGCGCAAGCTCGACGAATACATCACCGCCGTGCGCGAACTCGAATCCCGGGTGCAACGCGTCGAGGCTGCGGCCTCGCAGATGCCCGATGCCAGCAAGCCCAGCGGCATCCCCAAGGACTACCGCGAGCATCTGCGGCTCATGCTCGACATGCTCGTGCTCGCCTTCCAGACCGACTCGACTCGCATCGCCACCTTCATGCTCGCCAACGACGGCAGCAACAAAAGCTACCCGTGGCTCGGCATCAGTGACGGCCATCACGAGACATCCCACCACGGACGCAACAAGGAGAAGCTGGAGAAGCTCGCCAAGATCAACCGCTTCCACATCGAGCAATACGCCTACCTCCTGCGCCGCCTCAAAACGATCAAGGAAGGTGACGGCACGCTCCTCGACAACTGCCTCATCGCCTACGGCAGCGGCATCAGCGACGGCGACGCGCACAACCACGACAATCTCCCCATCGTGCTCGCCGGCCACGGCGGCGGCACCGTCAAGCCCGGACGCCACATCCGTTACGCCAAGGAAACGCCCCTGACC
The DNA here is from genome assembly GCA_031380445.1 of Pedosphaera sp. Classification (GTDB taxonomy): domain Bacteria; phylum Verrucomicrobiota; class Verrucomicrobiia; order Limisphaerales; family SIBH01; genus JANNGC01. The sequence goes on along the minus strand of JANNGC010000323.1, from coordinate 2,695 downwards.
AATCTCTGGCTCTCCATGGTGGATCGCGCTGGCGCCACCGGGGTGGAAAAAATCGGCGACAGCACCGGGCGGTTGGAGAACATCTGATTCTGCATCCACACGAAGCGCCGCAGGCTACCAGCCTGCGGCTTTTTTCTTTGAAGGACGGCGCTGCGCCAGTCTGAAATATCGCCGTGCGCGCGTTCCTTCTTTCCCTCGTTGCTCCCTCGTGTAACTTCCGCGCACCATGAAATGCGCGGTTGCGCTGATTTTAAGTTTTTTGAACATGACCTTGAACCTGACTGCCGCTGAATCGTCCGCCTCCGTCACCGCCGCTCCGTCGATCCCCAATGACGTACGTTTCGTCACGTTGGAGAACGGCTTGCAACTCATCATTCGCGAGGACCGCTCGGCGCCGGTCGTCTCGGCGCAGGCGTGGTGCCGCGCGGGTTCCATCAATGAGGGCAAGTGGCTGGGCGCTGGTCTTTCGCATGTGCTGGAACACATGCTGTTCAAAGGCACGACCAATCGCGGGCCGGGCGTCATCGACAAGCAGGTGCAGGATGCGGGCGGTTACATGAACGCCTACACGTCGTTCGACCGCACGGTCTATCACATCGATGTGCCGAACACGGGGGCGAAGATCGCCGTGGACATTCTCTGCGACATCATGATGAACGCCACGCTGCCCGCCGACGAGCTGGGCAAGGAGATGGACGTCATCCGCCGCGAAATGGACATGAATGTGGATGATCCGCGCCAGCGCGCCGCGCGCCGCCTCTTCGAGGTCGCTTACACGCAAAGCCCGTATCGCTTCACCGTCATCGGCTATCCCGACATCTTCAACGATCTCCAGCGCGAGGACATCTTCAACTACTACCGCGAGAAGTACGCGCCGAACAACGTGTTCTACGTCGTCGTTGGTGACATCAATGCGAAGGAAGTCGAAGAACAGATTCGCGCCGCCTATGCGAAGTCCAAGACGCGCCCCATGCCGTCGCAACCGCTCGTGATTGAGCCGAAGCAGGTCGCGCCGCGCGAAATCATCGAGGAAGCGACGGTTGAACTCGCGCACATGCACATGAGCTGGCACATCCCGGACGTGCGGCATCCCGACATGCCGCTCATTGACGTGCTCGCGACGTTGCTCGGCAATGGCCGCAGCTCGCGCCTCTATCAACAAGTGCGCGAGAAGAAGGGCCTCGTGAATTCCGTGGATGCGTGGACGTACACGCCGGGCGGTGCCGGCATCTTCGGCATGAGCGCGATGATGGAGGCGGACAAGTTCGAAGCCGCGCGCGACGCCATGCTCGCCGAGTTGGAGCGCATGAAGCACGAACTGGTCAAGCCCGAGGAACTGACCAAGGCCGTGAAGCAATTCACCGCCGGCACGCTCGGTTCGCGCAAGACGATGGCCGGCCAAGCCGCCGATCTCGGCGGCAGTTGGATGGCGGCGAGTGATTTGAACTTCTCCAAGCGCTACCTCGACGCGGTGAAGCGCATCACGCCCGTGGATTTGCAACGCGTCGCGCGCACTTATCTCACCACCGAGAACCGCACGCTCTACGCGCTGTTGCCCACGGGCCAGCAACCGAAGTCGCAGCTCGCCGCCGAAGCGTTGCAGACGAATGCGATTCAGAAGTTCGAACTGCCCAACGGCCTGCGCCTGCTGGTGAAAGAAGACCATCGCCTGCCCTTCGTGGAGTTTCGCACCGTGCTGCGCGGCGGCGTGCTCGCCGAGACGCCGGAGAACAATGGCGTGACGCTGCTCATGGCCAAGATGCTTTTGCAGGGCACCAAGACGCGCACCGCCGAACAGATCGTCAGCGAGATGGAGTCCATGGGCGGCACCATCGACAGCTACGGCGGCAACAACAGCTTCGGCGTGAACGCCGAGGTGATGAGCAGCGACTTCACCGCCGGGCTGAACATCGTCGCCGACGTGCTGTTGCATCCGGCGTTTCCGAAGGATGCCTTCGAGCGCGAGCGCGAGATTCAGCTCTCTTCCATTCGCGCGCAGCGGGATCAGTTGCTCCAGAGCGGCGGACGCCAGATGCGTCGCGCGCTTTTTGGCAATCAGGGCTACGGACTCGACAGCCAGGGCACGGAGGAAAATGTTTCCAAGCTCCAAGTCGCGGACGCGCAGAAGTTTTACGAAGGGCTGTTCGCGCCGACCAATTGCGTCATCGCCATCTTCGGCGACGTGAAGGCGGCGGACGTGAAGAAGGCCATCACGCAGAAGTTCGGCGCGTGGAAGAATCACTCGTTGCTGCCCGAAGCCAGCGTGCCGCCTGCGCTCACCGTCACCCAGCGCGTCAGCGACACGCGCGACAAGAAGCAGGCCGTGCTGCTCATCGGCTATCCCGGCGCGAGCATCTTCAGCGAGGACCGCTACGCGCTGGAACTGTTGCAGGAATCCCTCAGCGACCTCGGCTCGCGGCTCTTCACGCGCATCCGCGAGAAGCTCGGCCTGGCCTACTACGTGGGCGCGCAGAATTTTCTCGGCCTCACGCCCGGCTACTTCGCCTTCTACACCGGCACCGATCCGGAGAAGGTGTCGGTGGTCGAAACTGAGATGCTCAAGGAAGCCGCCGCCCTCCGCGCCGACGGTTTGACCGAGGAGGAACTCACCCGCGCCAAGGCCAAAGTCGTGGGTCAGAAGAAAATCGCCCGGCAGGATCTCGGCGGCTACGCCATGGCCGCCGCGCTCGATGAA
>JANNGC010000555.1:0-3214 GCA_031380445.1 Pedosphaera sp. | reverse complement strand
AAACTCTGAATTTTGACTTTACTTTTCCGTTTTTTGCTTGTCTTCCGTGGTAAAAAATTCTTTCACCGGATAATCCGCTCAATCTCCACTCCGGGATAGTGGCCAAAGTTGATGAGCAACCCGATCCGGTAGCCCGTTGCTTTGAGGTAGTTGTGAACCTGCGCGCGACAGGTTTCGGTCAGGTCGTTGATGGCTTTCAGTTCCACGACGATCTTGCCAAAGCAAATCAGGTCCGGCTGGTATTCCGAGCGCAGCTTTCTTCCCTTGTAGGCCAGTTCCAGCGTCGGCTTGGGAACGAAAAGGATGCCCTGCATTTCAAACTCGATCTCCAGGCACTCCTGATAAACCGCTTCGAGAAATCCACAGCCCTTATCCTTGTACACCTCGAAGCATGCGCCGCGAATCGCGAATGTCTCGTCCCGGTAGAGCATTTCGTTTTCGTTCATAATTTTTTCCCTCCAAAATGAACCACGGAAGACACGGAAAACACGGAACCGGAAATTCTTCATTCCGTATTTTCCGTGTCTTCCGTGGTCAATCCCTCACTTCTTCTTCGCGGGCGCAGGGGCATTGCCCGCCTCCACCTTCTTCTTCAGCGCGTCGAGGTCGCGGCGGAGGTCGCGGTTCTGGCGTTGGAGGTCGAGGACTTCGCGGCGGACATCGCCAGCTTCGAGTGTGCCCTTGCGGCTGGCGCGGATGGTTTCGATGGCGCGTTCGGCGGCAGTGCGGACGGGCGTGCCTTTGGCGCCGACGGTGAAGCGTTCCAGGATGGGAACAGCTTTTTCGTCGCGCAGCGTGCCGAGTCCGTTGAGCGCGGCGAGCATCACGTTCTGGCGGGTGTCGCTGGCGAAGCTGGCGAGGAACTCGCGCGTGCCGTCCTTGTTCTCCTCGTCGCGGGAAAGTTGGGCGAGCACGGAAAGACCATTGGCCAGCGTGCGGCTGCCGACTTCGGTCTTGCGGCGTTCGAGCGTGGCGCGGAGCGGTTCGAGGTAATACGAATCGTTCTGGGCACGCATCGCGTTCATCGCGGTTTCCATCAGATGGTGACGGAAGGAATTCGTGTTCAGGAAATAGACCAGCGTGCCGCGCACGTTCGTGCCGAGCGGCACGAGCGCGCTGACGGCGGTGCCGACGATGTCCGGGTTCTTCTCCGAAGCGATCACGGTCCGCGCGAGTTCAAACGCCGCCGGACGATAGAATGAAGTCGCATCGCTCACGACCTGTTTGCGCACGCGGGCGTTGCTTTGCTTGAGCGAGCTTTTCAGTGCCTCGAAAGACTCATCACTCTGCATGGCACGCAGTCCCTTCGACGCGGCGATGCGGACGGGCCAGAAGTCGTCGGTGTTCAGCGCGGTCTTGAGTTTCGCCAGCGCATCGCCGTCACGGCGTTCGGCGAATTGTTCGGCGGCAATGTAGCGGCCGATGGCGTCCGTCTTGTCGGCGAGTTGCGCGGCGAGCATCGCGCCGGGCGGACGGAAATTAATCACGCCGAGCACGCTGATGTTCGGGTCCACGCGCACCAGTTCGGGCTGCGCTTCGAGCGGGATGTAGAAATCCTCCGCGCGATCTTTCACCGTCAGCGTCTTCTCCACCACGCCGGATTTCAGTTTGAACTTCACCGGCAGCGGCACGTTGAACAGCGGCACCTGCTCGCTCACGGCCTGCGTCTGACGCACGGTGAGCTTGGCCATCTTCGTGCGCTCGTCCCAACTGTAGTCCACATCCAGGCGCGGAAAGCCGGTGTGATAAACCCACTGGTCGAAGAATTGATCGAACGAGCGCCCCGACAGTTCTTCGACCACCGCGCGCAAATCCTCCGTGACCACGGTGCCGAACTTGTGCCTCTCCACATACGTCTTCACGCACTGGCGATACAACTCCGGCCCGAGATTGTTCCGCAACATGTTCAAGACCCACGAACCTTTGCCGTAGGCGAAGTCATCGAACTGATTTTCCGCCGTCTCGTATTTGCGCCAGACAATGGACTTCGCAAAATTCGTGGTGGCGGTCAGCGACTTGCGGCCCTCGTGCAGGTCGTACAAAAACTCGTCGCGCCCGTCCTTGTGCTCCACGTAGAGCAAATCATAGAAGCTCGCGAAACCCTCGTTCAGCCAGAGATGGCTCCAGTCTTTGCAGGTCAGCAAATCGCCGAACCACTGGTGCGCGAGTTCGTGCGCGACGAGGCCCTGGCTGCTGCGGAGATTCTCAAACGACTTGGGAAAAAGCGTGGTGATGTTCAGCGTGGTGAGCGTGGTGTTCTCCATGCCGCCCCAATGATAATCATGAAGGCAGACCTGATCGTATTTGTCCCACGGATACGGCACGCCGATTTCCTTCTCGAAGAACTCCATCATGTCTTTCGTGCCCGCGAAGGAATTCGCCGCGTGCTCAAACTCCGTCGCAGGCGTCCAGAATTTCATCGGGATTTTCCCGTGCGTGTCCTCCAGCGCCTTGAACTTTCCCGCCACGAGACAGACGAGGTAATTCACCATCGGCTTGTCTTGCAGCCAGCGCACCGCCATCAAGCCGTCCGCGCCTTTTTCCTCCGAGACCTTGCGACCGTTCGCGAGCACCACGATGCCCTCCGGCGCGTGGCAGATCATTTCCACGGTGAACTTCTCGTTCGGATAATCGTAGGAGGGATACCAGAACCGCGCCTCATGCGGCTCGCCCTGCGTCCAGATGTGCATGTCCTCGGCCTTGTAGCCAAGCTCTGGCGTGCGGAAATACAACCCGCGTTCCGGCTCGGCGGAGTAACGCACTGTGACGCTCGCTTCCTTCCCGACAGCAATCGCGTCGGCAAAGGTCACGATCACTTTCTCCTCGGTGACTTGGTAGCCGAGAATCTTCTCCGTGGAAGTGACGGACGCGACGGCGAGGTTCACTCCGTCGAGTTTTAATTCCGCGAAAGGTTTGGCGATGGGCTTGAACTTCCACGTCGCGCTCCCGCTCACCGTGCGCTTCACAAAATCGGGCGTCACGTCCAGCGTGAGGTGCAGGATATCCACCTCGCGGTCGGGGGCGTATTTGCGGTAGTCGGCGGAATCCACCGCCGCGCGCGCCGCCGAAAACGGCAGGCCGAGGGCGAGCAGCGTGAGACAAAATGTTTGGGCCAGAGAACGAGAAGACTTCATGGCCGCGAAATCAATCAGAACGCCGGAGAAAACCAAACAAGAAACTGTGTGCATGTCAGATGCGTTTATCGAACGCCCAC
>JANNGC010000307.1:0-2225 GCA_031380445.1 Pedosphaera sp. | reverse complement strand
GCGCTCAACGAATGCCGCAAGCACAAGGGCCAGCCGGAGCTGGACGCGATGGAGTTCCTCACGCTCGTGAAGGAAAAGATGAAGCTGCTCGAGCTCAAGGAAGACCTGCTCAAGCGCGCCGTGAATGTCGGCTTCTCCGGTGGCGAGAAGAAGCGTAACGAAATCTTTCAGATGGCCGTGCTCGAACCCCGGCTCGCCATTCTCGACGAGACGGATTCCGGCCTCGACATCGACGCGCTCAAGATCGTCTCGCACGGCGTGAACACGCTCAAGAGCGCGAACAACGCCACGCTCGTCATCACGCATTACCAGCGTCTGCTCGACCACATCGTGCCCGACTTCGTGCATGTGCTCTGGGACGGACGCATCGTCAAGACGGGCGGCAAGGAGCTCGCGCTCGAACTCGAGGAGAAGGGCTACGACTGGCTCATCAAGCCCGACGCGGCGAAGGCGTGACCTAACGCTGAATTTCTTTCCGCATCATGACCGCAACCCAACCAACTCCCGTAGCGAAACCAAGCGACGCGCCTCTGAAAGCCTTCGCGCGCTTCGAGCAGGCCGCCGCGACCGCGCAGCCCTCGTGGCTGTTCCCGCTGCGCAAGGCCGGCCTCGCGCGCTTCGCCGAACTCGGCTTCCCCACGCTCAAGAACGAAGACTGGCGCTTCACCAACGTCGCGCCCATCGCGAAGCTTCCGTTCAAGCCGGTGCTCGACGCCGCACGCGATGGACTCACGAAGGATTCGCTGGATCAGTTCTCCTTCGCGAAACTTCCCGGCACACGCCTCGTCTTCGTGAACGGCCACTTCGCCGCCGAACTTTCGACCGCGGCGACGCAGCCGAATGGCATCAAGGTCAGCAGCCTCGCCACCGCGCTCGCGAATGATTCCGCGCTCGTCGAGAAGCATCTCGGCCGCTACGTCCGCACCGAGGACAACGCCTTCGCCGCGCTGAACAACGCCTTCTTCCAGGACGGCGGTTTTGTTTACGTCCCTGCCGGTCAGTCCGTGGATGATCCGGTGCAATTCCTCTTCATCAACACCAGCAAGGACGCCGGCGCGACCACGCATCCGCGCAACCTCATCATCGCGGAACGCGGCGCGAAGCTCACCGTCATCGAGAGCTACGTAAGCCTCGCCAGCGCGCAGACCTTCACGAACGCAGTCAGCGAGTTCGCGCTCGGCGACAACGCCGTCGTCGAGCACTGCAAGTTCCAGGATGAAAGCCCCGAGGCATTTCACATCGCCGCGCTGCATTCGCACCTGGGACGGGCCGTGAGCTTCTCGTCCCATTCCATTGCGACCGGCGCGAAGCTTGCGCGGAACAACCTCCGCACCACGCTCGACGGCGAAGGCATAGAGTGCGTGCTGAACGGCGTTTACATCACGAACAACGACCAGATCTCCGACCACTACATGGTCGTGGATCACGCGAAGCCGCACTGCGCCAGCCACGAGTATTTCAACGGCATCCTCGCCGGCAAATCGAAGGGCGTCTTCCACGGACGCATCCTCGTCCGCCCCGACGCGCAGAAGACCGACGCCAAGCAGACGAACAAGAACCTGCTGCTCTCCGACGACGCCACCGCCGACACCAAGCCGCAGCTCGAGATCTACGCCGACGACGTGAAATGCACGCACGGCGCGACCATCGGCCAGTTGAACGACGAATCGATTTACTATCTGCGCAGCCGTGGCATCGGACTGGGGAACGCGCGCCGCATGTTGATCCACGCCTTCGCCGGCGAGATCATCGACCGCGTGAAGCACGACGCCTTGCGCGAAGAGCTCGACGCGCTCGTCTGGGATCGCCTGGAGCAGCACGAGGCGGTGGCGGTCGGGAAATGACCAATGGACGCAATGACCAATGACCAAGGAATGACCAAGGCTCCATGCCTCACGGCATCCGGTGGTTTGGTGTTCGATGTGCGGCTACGGCTTGGCTATTGCGTCATTGGGTCTTCCTTGGACATTGGGCCTTGGTCATTGGTCATTCCCCCCTCATGACCCTCGAAAAGCTCATCTCGAACTTCGAACTGCTCGGCGACTGGGAGGAGCGTTACGGCTACCTGATCGACCTCGGCAAGAAGCTGCCCGGCCTGTCCGACGCCGAGAAAAGCGAGGACAACCGCGTCCACGGTTGCCAGGCGATGGTGTGGATGATCATGGAACCAGCCCCCGCACACCCCGGCGCGCTCCGCATCCGCGCCGACAGCGACGCTTTCATCG
>JANNGC010000283.1:0-2417 GCA_031380445.1 Pedosphaera sp. | reverse complement strand
AATCGCTCGCCGCGCGTGCCGAGAGATTGAGGACAGGCCGTGTTGACCCCAGCGAAGACAATATGCTGAAGATCACTTCCGAGGGGCGGAAAGCGGCTTTGGATCTTCGGCTGATGAAGCCAGCCGCGCCGGACGAACCGCAGGGAAAAGTGAATCTGGCGGTCGAAAAGATTTTTGAAATCTGGCAGGAGTCCAAGCCAGAGCGTTCCGCCCAGCTTGTGTTCTGCGATCTCTCGACGCCGAAAGACCGGGGCTTCTCTGTCTATAACGACGCGGCGCAAAAGTTGGAACGGTTGGGAATTCCCAGCAACGAAATCGCCTTCATTCAAGATTACGATTCGGATGCTTCCAAGCTGACGCTGTTTCGTGATGTGCGGTCGGGCAAAGTTCGCGTGCTTTTCGGCAGCACGCAGAAGATGGGGTCAGGCACGAATGTGCAGGAGCGGTTGATTGCCTTGCATCACCTCGACGCGCCGTGGCGACCGGCGGACGTGGAGCAACGAGAGGGGCGCATACTCCGGCAGGGAAACAAGAATTCCGTCATCCAGATTTTCCGCTACGTCACGGAGGGGAGCTTTGACGCCTACATGTGGCAGACGCTGGAGACGAAGGCGAAGTTCATCGCCCAAGTGATGAGCGGTGACATGACGATCCGCCGCCTCGAAGATTTGGACTCGGCCGCACTGACCTACGCCGAGGTGAAGGCCATCGCGTCGGGCAATCCGCTGGTGATTGTAAAAGCCCAGGTGGTCGCTGTATTGATCCGTCTCACGCGGCTGCGTTCCGCCCATGCCGAGGAACAATACCGCATCCGCTCCAATCTTCGCCGTTCGCATGAGGATGCCGAGGCGTTCACCGGACGCCTCACCAACTTGCGCCAGGACATCACCGCGAGGCAGGACACTTCAGGTGACAAGTTCAGCATTGAACTCGATGGACAGACGCTCGACAACCGGGGCATCGCCGGAGAGTTGATTGTTCGCCGCGCCGAGAAGATCAAAAACCGCTTCGGCGACGACGTGCGGGTTGGCCGCTTCGCTGGTTTCGATTTGTTTCTGCGCCCCAGCTTCAACAACAGCGTGGAAATGATTGTGCGTGGGAAGAACAGCTACGCCGCGCGAGTGACGGACACGGCGCTGGGCACGATTCGTTCGCTCGAAGTGAACGTCCAGAGCTTTGAGGAACGCGCGTCCAAACTTGATTACGACATCGCCGATGCTACGAAGCGAGGGAAAGAATTGGAAACCAAAGTCGGCGCGCACTTTGAACGCGAGGAGCGTTACCAGCATTTGACCCGGCGTCAGGGTGAAATCGAGGAAAAACTCGACCTCACCAAGAACCAAGCGCCGAGCCAGGTTGAAGCTGATTCGACCGAAGCAGACGAACAGAAGAAAACCGAGAAACAAACAAAAACTCACTCGCCCCGGCCTGCGCGCCGCCCGGCCATCCGCGTATGAATGTGACCGAGCAACAAACAGAATTTCTTAGTTGGAAGGTTGTTCCCGCACGGCTGGACGCAACCCAGGCGGCGTGGTTTCTTGGTTTTGAGCCGCACGAGATTCCGATTCTTGCTGCGGCCAGCCTTTTGAAGCCGCTCGGCCATCCGCCGCGCAACGGCACAAAATTCTTCGCCACGGAAATGCTGGAGCAGCTTCGCCGCGACGAGAAATGGCTCGCCCGCGCCTGTGACGCAATCTGCGACTATTGGCGCGTGCGAAACGGCCGCAAACGGATTCGTGGACATGGCACGAGGGGCAGCGCACCGTTCAGCCGACCGTCTTCCCCAAACGGGCAGCCCGGTCACGCTCCGGTGAAAGCGGCGGCAACTGGATGATTTGACCTTCCGCCGCCTGTTTTTCGTAACTCTCCAGTGACGGCAGCCTCACCTTGGCCTTGCGCGCGTAAGCCCGATGCACGGCTTTGCTGTTATGGCCGAGTGCCTCCTGTGCAAATCGTTCCGGGTAGCCGCACGTCTTGGCCCGTTCCGCCCACGCATACCGATAGGAGTGAAGGGTGACGCCTTTGATACCGAGTCCTCCGCACCGCTGTTTGAACTCCGTGGCGCGGTCGCCAGACCGAACGGATCGCAGGTAAGGGAACAGCGCGCCGGTAACAGGCAGACGCCGCAATACCGCTTCAATGTCCGGGCCGAAGTGAATCATCGCGAGGCTGCCAGTCTTTTGACGGGCGTAGGCAATCGTCTGATTCGGCCAGTCAATATCCTCGGCGGCAAGATTGGCGATGTCGCTTTGCGAACCGCCGAGATGCCAGCACAGTTCGTAGAAGCTGCGGCGCTCCGGGTTTTTCTCCCGCTCAATGATGAGTTGATGTTCGTCGAACGTGATGGCGCGTCTTGGCTGAAAGCGAACTTCCGGCCAAAGGCGTTTCGGCACAATCGGCCACGGCAGCCAGTTCAT
>JANNGC010000277.1:0-11994 GCA_031380445.1 Pedosphaera sp. | reverse complement strand
CCGCGCCGATTTGGAAATCGGCGCTCCGAGGATGACGCGGGCCGTGGTGTCGGACGCGGCACCAAACGTCAGCCCAAGTTTCAACCGCGCATTCAGTTCGTGAACCAGCGCGGGATCGCCAATGAGCAGGTAGCGTTCATCATCGCGGGGCAGTTCGGCGGCGAGGGCTTTGAGCGCCACTTCGGGTCCGATGCCGGAAGGATCACCGAGGGCAATGGCGAGCATGGGCGCGGCTCAGTAGTAGCGGACGAAGGATTTTTCCTTCAGGCGCTTGACCCACTTTTCTTCCTGGCGCTCGGACTCGCGGACGCGGAGTTCGCGCTCGATCTGGTCGCGCACTTCCGAGAGCGGGCGGCTGCGGGCGGCACGGCGTTCCTCGACTTGCAGGAGCCACACGGAGTCGGGGAGATCAATCACGCCGCTGCGCTGGCCAGCCTGGAGCGTGAAGGCGGTGTCGGAAAGCTCCTTGCGCAAACCCTCGCGCTGATGCCAGCCGGCGTCGCCGCCGTTCTTGGCCTGCGAGCTTTCGGAATAACTTTTCGCCATCTCAGCGAATTGCGCGCCTTCGTTGATCTTGCGCAGGATGTCCGTGGCGCGCTCCTTGGCGCCGCCGGTGTCGGTCGCGGGTTTGTTGAGCACGATCATCCGGAGATGCACTTCCTCGCCGACGAGGTAGTTGGTCTGGTTGGCCTGATAGTAGTTCAGAATCTTTTGCGGCGAGATGATGAAGTCCTGCGGCAGCTTGGCCTGGCGCATGGCGACGATGAGGATTTCCTCGCGCTGCTGGGTGCGGAAATTTTCGTAGGTCGTGAGCCGCGCGTGCAAGTCCTGCATCAGTTGCGCGCGGTCGCGATACTGCGTCTTGATGCGTTCCTCGATGCGGTCCTGGATGATGGTCTCGGGGTAATTGTAGCCCGCCGTTTTGTAGTCGTTGAGGATGAGCTGACGCTTCACCAAGTCCTCGGTGCCGGCCTCGCGCAGTTGATTCAGGCGCTGCTCCAGCGCGTTGTTGTCGCGGATGGTGCTGAGGAGGGTGTTGGCCGCCGGGCGGATGTAGTCATAGACCTCCTGCCGCGTGATGATGGCCTCGTTCACGATGACGGCGATGCCGTTGATGTTCGTGCGCGACTGCGCGAACGCAGCGGTGGCGGCGAGCACCGCGAGGAGGAGACAACCAAAGAGTTTCATGAGCGCGCGCATCGTCATGGACGCGCCGGGCGAGGTCAAGTGTGTGGCGGGAGATCAACGCGCCTCTTCGCTGCTCGGCGAAACGAGACTGGAAAGTCTCGCAACCTGCCGGCGGGAAAGTCCGCGCTACACTTTGCGTTCAGCGACCCAGACGGCGGTGGTCTTGCGGAGCTTGGTCGAGAGTTCGACGGCCACGTTGCGCATGACGACGAGACCGAGGTGCGGTTCGCGCTGGGCCAGTTCATGGAAGGCGGTGCGCTGAACGACGAGGAGAATCGTGGGGATGTTGACGGCGGCGCTGGCGGTGCGCGGCGAGCCGTCGAGGAAGGCTTGTTCGCCAAAAATTTGTCCCGCCTCGATGCTCGCGACCTGGCGCGGCGGATCGTCGAGCTGAATTTCCACCTGGCCGCGCAAGACGATGAACGCCTCGTCGCCCGCGCCGCCCTGGATGAAAATGGTTTCGCCCGGACGCACGAGCTTCTGCTGGAAGAGGCTGGAAATTTTCCGCAGTTCGCCGTCGCCCAGCCCGCTGAACATGGCCAGACCGCGCAGGAGATTCACAATGCCGACACCGGCCTTCTGGCCCTCGAAGCTGGCCTCCACCGATTTCACGATGGCGGCGGCGGCGGCGTTTGCGGGCGGCGTTTCGGCGGCGTTCGGCACGTTGAGCTTCACGAGTTTCACCACGTCGAGGTGGCGGCCCGTGTGTTCGTAGAGACCGGGAAAATACGCGACGGGCACGAAACCGAGTTGCTCGGCAGTTTTGAGCAGGCGCGGCGCGGTGGCCAGCACGTCCATCTCCACGTAGGTCGCGCCGAGCTTCGACTGCGCCATCATCACGAGACGGAAGAGCAGGGGACCGAGGGAAAGGTCGTCGGTGTTGAAGGCGTCGGCGATGCGGACGCAGCGGTCGTGGTCGTCAAAAAACCAGAGCACGCCGGCGGTCGTCTCGGGGCCGCGCTGCGCGATCATGGCTTTGAGCACGGGAGTGGTCGCGCGCAGCAGGCCGCAGCCGCGATGCGAGCCGGTCGAAATTTCCGCCGGCACCTGCCGCGCCGCCGTGTCGCGGCCGTGCGCCTCGAACTGCTCGACGTTGCTGTCGGAAATTTCCACGAGCGTGTCGAGCGGGTAACCCGTCGCGCCGTCCTCGACGCGCACCGGCAGTTCCATACCGAAGTGCGCGAGCACCTTGCCGCTGAGTTCGCCGACTTGCGCGAGCGAATGCGAAATCGGCAGCCGCGCGCCGAGCGTCGGGCGTTCGCCCTGCACGTAGAACAGCACGCCCTGTCGCGAGGGTTGGAGGTGTTTCGCCGGTTGAAAGCCCACGCACGCGAACTCATGCCGCTCGAACAGCGCCTGCGTCGCCGCATCCGTCACCGCCACGCGCGCCACGACCATTTGCTTGCGCTCCGCCGCCACGGTACGGACGCGTTCGACGAGCTTTTGCGCCGTGCCGTTGGTGAAACTCTCCGCGTGGAAGAAGCAGCGTCCGAGATTCGCGATGGGATTGTGCGTGGCCGCGATGGGCGCGAGGAAGGTGACGCTGGCGAAGAATTGGCCGTCTATTTCCGCGATGAAAGTTTCGCGGCCCGCGCCCGCGCCGAGTTCGCCCGCGACCCAGCCGAGGTCATAAACCTCCTTGGCCGGATAATCATCGCCGATGGTGGCGCGCAGCAGCTTGATCCAATGCGGCGCGTCCGAGCGGTTGCCCTGGCGGATAATGATGGCGGACATGGCTGAACTAGCGGCGGGCGGGGCGGGGTTCTGAAGGTGGAAATGAGGCGGCGGAGCGCGGACTTTCCAGTCCGCAGCAAGCTGCTTAGCGAGGAGGCGTTTGAATTTATCAATCCCGCCCGGTGTTCACGGCTTGCTGCGGACTGGAAAGTCCGCGCTCCGCCCGCGCTTGCCCGGCGCGGCGTTTCACATTTACGCTCGCGCCATGCGCAACCTACTTCTCGGCATTGATAGCGGCACGCAGTCCACGAAAGTCGTGGTCGTGGACGCGAACACCGGCAACGTCCTCGGCACCGGCGCGCAGGGCTACGAGCTGATTCCCAACCTCCCGCCCGGCGCGAAAGAGCAGCACCCGCACACCTGGCGCGAGGCCACGGCCAAGGCCATTCGCCAGGCGTTGCGCGCGGCGAAGGCGGTCGCCGCCGAGGTGAAGGCCATCGGCGTGAGCGGCCAGCAGCACGGCTTCGTGCCGCTGGACGCGAGCGGCGAAGTGATTCGCCCGGCCAAGCTCTGGTGCGACACTTCGACCGCAGAGGAGTGCGAGGAAATTATGTCCGCACTCGGCGGGCCGAAGGAAACGATCAAGGCCATCGGCAACGCCGTGCTGCCCGGCTTCACGGCGTCGAAAATTCTGTGGCTTAAAAAGCACGAGCCGAAAAATTTCGCGCGCCTCGCCACCATTCTCCTCCCGCACGACTACCTGAACTTCTGGCTCACCGGCGAGAAGGTGATGGAGTTCGGCGACGCCAGCGGCACCGCGCTCCTCGACGTGCGGAAACGCAAATGGTCCTCCGCCGTGCTCAAGGCCATTGATGCCGACATCGCGGGCAAGTTGCCGCCCATTCTCTTCAGCAACCAGCCCGCCGGACGTTTGCAACGCAGCACCGCGAACGAACTCGGACTGAACACCGACGTGCTCGTGAGCGCGGGCGGCGGCGACAACATGATGGGCGCCATCGGCACCGGCAACACGCGCGCCGGAGTCATCACCGCCAGCTTCGGCACGAGCGGCACCATCTACGCCTGCGCGGAAAAACCGGTCGTGGACCCGCGCGGGGAAATCGCCGCGTTCTGCGACTCGACAAACCGCTGGCTGCCGCTCCTCTGCACGATGAACGTCACCGTCGCCACGGAGATGGTGCGCAACGATTTCAAACTGTCGCACGAGCAGTTCGCGAACAGCGCCGCGCGCGCGCCCGCCGGTTGCGACGGACTTTTCCTGCTGCCGTATCTCGAAGGCGAGCGCACGCCGAACGTCCCGGACGGCACCGGCGTCTTTGTCGGCGTGAACAGCCGCACGTTCACCGCTTCGCATTTTGCGCGCGCCGCGATGGAGGGCGTGACGCTGGGCATGAATTACGGGCTGCGCCGCCTCGCGCAGCTTGGCGTGAAGCCTTCGCAGATTCGCGCGACTGGCGGCGGGGCGAAGTCCAAAGTCTGGCGGCAAATCATGGCCGACATTTTCGACGCCGAAGTCGTGACGCTGAAAGTCAGCGAAGGCGCGGCCTACGGCGCGGCGCTTCAGGCGCTCTGGTGCTGGCGTCAGCAGCGGGGCGGGAATGATTCCATCGAGGACATCACCGACGAGTTTGTGACCATCAACAAGAGCGAGACCGCCACGCCCAACGCGAAGAACGTCGAGGTGTATCGCGAGTTGCAGGCGTTGCAGGACGAGACCTCGAAGGCGCTGCGTGGCGTCTTCGCGGCGCACCGGAAATTTGTGTTGCGGTAGAAATTGAGCCGGCCATGCGCGTCCTCGGCATCATGTCCGGCACCAGTCTGGACGGCGTGGACTACGCGCTATGCGAAACGCGCCGGGACTCGGTGCAACTGCTCCAGCTCTGGTCGCGCGCGTTTCCGAAAAATCTTCAGCAACGCCTGCACGCGGTGGCCGCGAATAAATCCTCCGCGCACGAACTCGCGCAGCTGCATCACGACCTCGGGCGGCTTTACGCCGAACAGGCTGTGGCACTGAACGCGGGCGCCGAACTCATCGGCCTGCACGGGCAGACGGTGTTTCACAATCCCGATCCGCGCGCGCCGGCCACGTTGCAGATTGGCGAGCCGGCGTATCTCGCTGAAGCCTTGCGCGTGCCCGTGGTGAGCAACTTCCGCGTGGCCGACCTCGCCGCTGGCGGACAGGGCGCTCCGCTCGCCACGCTGTTTCATCAAGCCGTCTTCGCGCGGCGGGGCAAGCATGTGTGCGTGAATAATCTCGGCGGCATCAGCAACGTCACCTCGCTCGACTGGCGCGGCGGACGTGCGCCGAAAGTCCTCGCCTTCGACACCGGCCCGGCCAACGTGCTGCTCGATCTCGCGATGCGGGAATTGACGCGCGGAAAGAATGCGTTTGATCGCGGCGGAGCCTGGGCGAAGCGCGGTGTCGCCTGCGAACCGTTGCTCCAGCGCTGGCTTGAGCATCCCTTCTTCAAAATCGCGCCGCCCAAGAGCACGGGCCGCGAATTGTTCGGCGAAACCTTCTGGCGCGCGGAACAGAAACGACTCGCCGCTGCGCGCCTCTCTCCCTTCGACACACTCGCGACACTGACTGAATTCACCGCGCGCTCGCTGGCATTGAATTACCAACTGCATCTGCCGGTGACGCCTGACACCGTTATGCTCTCCGGCGGTGGCGCCAAGAACGCGACGTTGGTGCAACGCATCGAGGCAAATCTTCAGTTGCTCCATCCATCGACTCGCGTGACGACGACGGAGGATTTCGGCTGGCCGTCGTCCGCCATCGAGCCGGCGGCGTTCGCGCTGCTGGCCTTTTATCGGTGGCAGGGCTGGCCGGCGAATCTCCCCGCGACCACGGGCGCGCGCCGCGCCGTGTTGCTCGGTCAGATCAGCCGGTGAACGGAGCGCGGACCGCCGAGTCCGCGTGTTCATGATTCGACCACGGAAGACACGGAAAACATGGAAACGGAAAACCCGCCACCCGCCTTGGGTTCCTTTCCGTGTCGTCCGTGTTTTCCGTGGTTAAATAATTAGGCACACGCGGACTCGGCGGTCCGCGCTCCTTCGTTTTGAGATTTGGCTTCCGCGCGCCATCCGTGTTTCATCGGCGCGATGGCTGCGGTTCAACACACTTCTCCGCTCGCGCTGCTGGTGCGCGCGAATCTGCTCCAGTCGTGGCGGCGGCTCCAAGGCATCCGTCACCAGTCGAGCCTGCTCACGGTGGTCATCACGCTGTTCATGGTCGGCTACCTGGCGCTGTCGTTCTGGCTGTTCCTCAAAGGGCTGGGGTTCGTGGCGGTGAAATTTCCGGGCTTGGGCACGCTGCTGCTGGAACGGCTGCTGTATCTGCTCTTTGCGTTTCTCTTCGCGCTGCTCGTCCTCAGCAATCTCGTAATCAGCTACAGCAACTTTTTCCGTAATCGCGAGTCTGCCGCGCTGATGACGTTGCCGGTCAGCGCGCAAACCATCTTTCGCTGGAAGCTCATCGAGTCAGGCGTGTTCGCCTCGTGGGCGTTCTTGTTTCTCATCGCGCCGTTTCTCGCAGCGTATGGCATCACGCGGCATTTGCCGTGGCATTTTTATCCGTTCACGGTGTTGCTCGTCGGCGTGTTCATCGCGCTGCCGTCGGTGCTGGGCGGCTGTCTCGCCACGGTCGTGGCGCGGTACATGGACCGGCGCGTGTTTCAAATCGGCGCGCTCGTAGCCGTTCTGGCTGTGGTCGCGCTGGTGGCGTTCTGGCTGCGGACGGACAACAGCCTCGAAGGCACGAACGACACGCGCGTCGTCGAACTGCTCGACAAGATGCTGACGCGAACGCGCGCGGCGCAGTTCCCGTTGCTGCCGAGCTATTGGCTCACGTCGAGCGTCCTCGAATGGACGGACGGCGCGGTGACGAGCGCGCTCTTCTTCGCCGCCGTGCTGTTGAGCAACGCGCTGTTCTTCGGGACGCTGGCGGCGAATTTCACCGGCAAATTTTTCTACGACGCGGCTTCGGCGGTGCAGAGCCGGGGCAGCGTGTTCCGCCGCTGGCGTTGGTTCCAAGTGCGGCAGCAGAAGAAGCAACTTAGTGACGGCGCGCCCGGGCGACTGGAACGCCTCGTGGCACTGCTCCCGCGCGTGCCGGACGATTACCGCGCGCTCATCGTGAAGGACGCGCGCATGTTCTGGCGCGACACCACGCAATGGGGCCAGTCGCTCATGCTCTTCGGCCTGCTTGGCGTGTACATCATCAATCTCCGCCACTTCTCCGAGCAGTTGACGAATCCGTTTTGGATCAACCTCGTGGCCTTCCTGAACCTCGGCGCGTGTTCGCTGAACCTCGCGACCATCACGACGCGCTTCGTCTATCCGCAATTTTCGCTGGAAGGAAAGCGGCTCTGGATTATCGGCATGGCTCCGCTCGGATTGATGCGTGTGGTGAAAGCGAAGTACGCAATGGCCACCGCTGCGTCGCTCATCGTCACCTGCGGACTCATCTGGCTCTCGTGCCACATGCTCGACATGGATCGCAACCGCACCGTGTTTTTCACCGGCGCGATCACGGTGATGACCTTCACGCTGAACGGCCTCGCGGTCGGACTCGGCGTGCTCTACCCGAATCTCCGCGAGGACAATCCCGGCAAAATCGTCAGCGGCTTCGGCGGCACGTTCTGTCTCGTCCTGAGTTTTCTCTACATCCTCGCGTCCGTCGTGCTGCTCGGGTTGGGCGCGCCGTGGACGCAGGTGAAGTCCGCCGAGGCCGTCATTCGCAGCGTGCTGTGCCTGAGCGCGTTCGGCGTGCTGTCGTTTGCGCTCGGCTGGGTGCCGTTGCAAATCGGATTGCAGCGCGTGAAGTCGTTTGAGGTGTAGTGATTCTTCGTGGAACGCGGCGCAAACGGACAACAACCTTTCGCAAGCCGCCGTTAGCGCGGACGCCGCAGGCCCGGCACGCTCCGCCGCGCATGAAGCAATTGAATTTCACTTCTCGAACCGCGCCGCTCGTGATCGCGGGGCTCCTGGCGCTCGATCTTTCCACCGCCCGTCTCCACGCGCAGGCGACCAATGCCGCGCCGCCCGTGCAGCAACTGCCCGGCATGGTCGTGACCGGCGAGGCCGAATACGAAGGCCGCGTGCAGCCCGCCTTTCTGCCGCCGGTGCAGGGCACGGAAATCTATTCGGGCAAGAAGGCGAGCGTGATTGATCTCGACGCGCTGCCGAAGGTGCAGGCGAACAATTACCGGCAGGCGCTGGCGCAGACGCCCGGCCTGCTCTACAGCGAGGAATCGTCGCCGCTGGTCAGCCTCGGCTATCGCGGCATCGGCGAGCCGCACCGGATGCAATACCTGCAAGTGCTCAAGGACGGCATCCCGATCCACGCGGACATGTTTGGCTACCCGGAGGCGTATTACACGCCGCCGCTGGACGTGGTGGATCGCATCGAGTTCGTGCGCGGCGGCGCGGGGCTGATGTATGGGCCGCACCACGCGGGGGCGTTGAACTACGTGACCTACCAGCCGCGCCGCGACAAACCTTTCTCCGCGCGCACGCAGCACATCTTTGGATCGGACAATCTCTATTCCACCTACAACTCGGTGGACGGCACGGTCGGACGCGTGGGCTACCTGGCCTATTACAATCACCGCCAGAGCGACGGCTTCCGCGACGCGAACAGCGACTACCAGCTCGACGGCGGTCACTTCAAGGTGCGCTACGATCTCGACGAGGAATCCAACGTGTTGCTCGCCTTCGACGCCTACGAGGAGGAGCACGGCGAACCGGGCGGCCTCACCGCCGCCGGGTTCAATGCCGACCCGAAGACCACGACCAAGCAGCATGATCGCTTCGAGCTGCGCCGCTACATTCCCTCGGTCAGCTACGAGCGCACGCTCTCGGAGCAGACGTTGGTCAGCGCGAAAAGCTGGGGTGGTTACTACGAGCGGTACAGCGCGCGCCAGCGCGGCGGCGGCTTCGGCACGCCAGCCACGGGCACGGACAACAGCATTGAGCGCCAGGAATTCTACACCTTCGGAATCGAGACGCGGGTGCGGCATGATTACGAGTTCGGCGGCGGGAACCACACCTTCGCGGGCGGGTTGATGTATTATGGTGCGGATTCGCCGCGCGAGGATCGACGCGGCGCGACGGTCTCGGCAGATGACGGCCCATTGACCGGCAAGTCGCAGCGCGATTTGCATTACGGCGCGGTCTTCTTCGAGAACAAGTTCACTTTCGACAAATTCTCCGTCACGCCCGGCTTCCGGCTGGAGAACATTTATCAGGACGTGAGCGCGCAATCTTACAATCCCGCCACCGGCGCGCAGACCGGCTCCGGAGAAAAGGACAAGCTGGACGTGGAGCCGCTCTTCGCGCTCGGCCTCGCCTACGCGGTCACGGAAAAAACCGAAGCCTACGCGAGCGTAGCGCAGACGTATCGCACGACCATCTTCACCGAGTCGGTCATTCCCAGCTCGGGCACGGAGATCGGCGGCGACGTGGACCCGTCGCAGGGCGTGACCTACGAACTGGGTTATCGCGGCCGTGCCGGCTCGTGGGTGACGTGGGACAGCAGCGTGTTCCTGATCGACATTGATAAAAAATTCGGAGGCACCGTCACCTCGGGCGGCGTCACGCGCCTCGGCGACGTGGGCCGCACGATCAATTACGGCTGGGACGGCGCGCTGACTGTGGATCTCATCAGCGCCTGGGACGCGTGGCGGAACACGGAGCACGCGCGGCAGTTCGGCTCGTTCAGCCTCTACGGCAACGTGAGTTTGCTCAAAGCGGAGCTGCACGGCGGCGCGCAAGACGGCAAGACGCCGCAGTACGCGCCTGACCACATCGTCCGCACCGGCTTCATTTACAACTGGCGCGACCGCGTGAAGGTCGCCTTCCTCGGCACGTTTGTGGATAGTCATTTCGCCACGGACGACGAAAACCCGACCCGCGAAATCCCCGCCTACGCGGTGTGGGATCTCACGGCGGAAGTGAAAATCTACAAGGACTACGTGAGCCTGATGGCCGGCGTGAACAACGTCTTCAACGAGCAATACTACGCGCGCATCCGCAGCGACGGCATTGACCCGGCCTACGGACGCAACTATTACGCGGGCTTGTCGCTCACGTTTTAGGGCGGTGACGGAAGTTTTCGCAGTTGCGACATGAGAACGCGCCGTTCCCATCACCTGCGGAATGACACTCGATGACACGCAAAATTGTTTTCTGGCTGCACTTGCTCGCGGGCGTCGTGGCCGGCCTCATCATCCTCGTCATGTCCGCCACGGGCGTGACGCTGGCCTTCGAGAAGGAACTCATCGCGTGGGCCGAGCGCGGCGTGCGGCGCGTCACGCCACCAGCGGAAGCGAAGCGGCTGCCGTTGGATGAACTGCTCGAGCGCGTGCGCGCCGCACGCCCAGAGTTCCGTCCGTCCAGCGTCACGATTCTTTCCGATCCGAGCGTGGCCGTCTTCGTGAGCGCGAACCGCACCAATGGTTTTTACGTGAACCCTTACACTGGGGCGGTTCAGCCGCAGGGCGCGCAGCGGACGCGCGCCTTCCTGCTGAAGATGGTTGAGTGGCACCGCTACCTCGGACGCCACGACACGCAGCGCCCGGTCGGCAAGATGATCACCGGCGCGTGCAACGTGGCGTTCTGCTTCCTCGCCCTGAGCGGGCTGTATCTTTGGTGGCCGCGCCAGTGGACGCGAAACGCGGTGCAGGCCGTGACGCGAATGAATTTCTCGCTGCGCGGCAAGGCGCGCGACTGGAACTGGCACAACACGATCGGCTTCTGGTGTGCGCCCGCGCTCTTCATCGTGACGCTGACGGCCATGCCCATTTCCTACCGCTGGGTCACGGACACGATTTACAAAATGACGCGCACCACGCCGCCCGTCGCGCCGGGGCCGCTGGTCATTCCGCCCGTGGCGGCCGGTGCGGTGCCGTTGAGTTACGCGACGCTGCTCGACGCGGTGCAGCAACGTGCGCCCCACTGGCATTCGATCACCTTGCGCCTCGGCGACAAAAAACAGGGCGTGGGCTTCGCGGTGAAGCAGCACGACGGCACACCGCGTTTCGTGAACGCGCAGTTCACGCTCGATGCCCACACCGCCGCCGTGCTGCGCTCTGAAACTTACGCCGACTACAACACTGGACGCCGCGTGCGCTCGTGGATGCGCTACCTGCACACCGGCGAGGCGCTCGGGCCGGTCGCGCAATTCATCGCCGGGCTGGCGTCGCTCGGCGGCGTGGTGCTGGTCTATACCGGGTTCGCACTGGCGACACGCCGCTTCTTGCGCCGCAAAGATCTAAAGCCGACACTGACGCCCGAAATGTCCAAACCCGTTTCCATCAGCCCATGAGCACCACCGGGCCAGAGCCAACGCCGTTCGCGTTGCGTCCGCGCGAGGAATCGCGCCTGGTGCCGATGCTCACCTTCGTCATTTGGCTTGGCTCGCTGTCCATCGGTGTCGCGGGCTTCGTGCTGCCGTATCTGCGCCCGCAACCGCCGGTCAAAACGCCGCCGCCCGTCGCCGCTGAATGGTTGAACGTGGAACTGACGAACGATCCGCTTCCACCCGCGAATCCCGCGCCGCTGCCGCCGAACTTGCTGCAACCACCGCCCGTCGCCCAACCGCAGGCCACGCCGCCGCCGCAAATGATGTCCGTGGCCGCGCCGTCACCGCAGATTGCTTTCGCCGTTCCCGTGGCCGCACCCGCGCGCGTCGTGCCGGTGCCGCAGGCATCGTATCGCATCGTGGAATCACCGCCCGTCGTCGAAGCACCGCCCGTCCCGCTCGCGCCGCAGCCGCTCACTTTCGGGCAAGGCGAAGGCAAACAGCCCGCGCCGGATTATCCGCGTGAATCATTGCGCCAGGGACAAGAAGGAACTGTCACCGTCCGCATGACCGTCGGCGAAGATGGCCGTGTGGTCGCTGCCGAAACTTCGCAAACATCGCCGTGGCCGCTGCTCGACCGCGCCGCGCTGCGGGTCGTGAAATCACGGTGGCGTTTTACGCCCGGCCCCATGCGCGCCTACGAAGTCGCGATCCGTTTTCAACTGAGCAAATGAGCGCGCTGTTTGCATCAAAGCCGCCCGGTTGCGGCGCAGCCCAAAGCGGCGCTAAAGCGACCGCACTCC
>JANNGC010000276.1:0-1986 GCA_031380445.1 Pedosphaera sp. | reverse complement strand
CGAGCCGGCCGACAGCGGCGCGCACGCATTGCGGCTCGCCGTCATGGGCAGCGATGGGACGTGGAGCGCGCCCGTTGATGTCGTGCGCCGCAACGACCTCTTTGTGAACTGGGCCGATTTTCCGTCAGTCGTGGCGCTCAGCGATGGTCGCTTCCTCGCGCACTGGTTGCAGCGCAATGGCGGGGGAAAGTACGCGTACGAAGTGCGAATGGCGGAGTCGCGAGACGAGGGCGCAACGTGGAGCGAGTCGGTTACGCCACATCGTGCGGGAGTGGAGGCCGAGCATGGCTTTGTCAGCATTCTCCCCGATAGCGCCGCCGGCGCCGTGGTCTTCTTCCTCGATGGCGGCGCGAATATTCTCGCCGGTGTTGCAGCGGGCGGCACCGCCGCAGATCACGAGCACGGCGTGCCAATGTCCGTCTCGGCGAATGCATGGGACGCCGCGATGACCGAGACGACGAAGTCCGTGCTCGACACCCGCGCCTGCGATTGTTGCCAGACAGCGAGTGCGATGACCGGCCGCGGAGCCGTGGTGATCTATCGCGATCGCACGGAAGGTGAAATTCGCGACATCGCGATTGTGCGACGCGTGAATGGCGAGTGGACCGCTCCGGCGATTGTCCACGCCGATAACTGGGAGCTCAACGCCTGCCCCGTGAATGGTCCGGCGATCGTTGCCTCCGGCGATGAAGTCGCGGTGGCGTGGTTCACCGGGGCGCGCGACACGGCGAAGGTGCAGGTCGCGTTCTCGCACGACGCTGGCGCGACCTTTGGCGCGCCGGTGCGCGTGGACGAAGGAAATCCTGCGGGCCGCGTCGCGCTGCAGTGGTTCAATGGCGAGGCCTACGTGAGCTGGCTCGAGCGCGGCACCGGCGATAGCGCCTTCGTGAAGGTGCGCCCTGTCACGCGCGACGGAGTGGCGAGAGCGCCAATCACTGTGACCGCATCGAACAAAGCGCGCTCGAGTGGCTTCCCGCGGATGACCCGTCTCAACGATGGGCTGCTCTTTGCCTATACGTTGCCCGGCGCGCCGAGTGTGGTGAAGATGACGACGCTGCGAGCTGCACCGTGAACCTGAGAACAGCGTTCGTTGCGCTTTCGATCGCAGGGTCGGCCTGCGGTACGGGCGCTGAAGCCGCCAAGGTCGGCGTTGGGCATCCCGCGCCAGCGTACGCGGCAACGACCATGGACGGCACACCAATCTCCCTCGCCGACAAGAAGGGCGAAGTCGTCCTGCTCAATGTCTGGGCCACCTGGTGCAAGCCCTGTCGTCAGGAGATTCCCGCGCTCGACTCGCTGCATCGCGAGTTCGCCGCGCGTGGCTTGCTTGTCGCCGGCGTGAGCATTGATGTCATTGACGACACCGCGCGCATCGCCGGATTCGCGCGTGAGCTCGGCGCGTCCTACGCGCTCTGGCTCGACCCCGATGACCGCGTCTCCAACACCTTCCGCGCGATCGGGGTCCCCTCGACGTTCTTGATTGACCGCGAGGGGGTCTTGCGCTGGCAGCACATGGGGGCAGTCACGGCGAGCGATGTAAAGTTGCGCGCCGTGCTCGACTCAGCGCTCGTCGTGAATCGTCCGTAGCTCAAGCACCTTCAGCTTCCGTATCCGCGTCGGCAACTGAAGGCTCGTGATCTCCCCGACCTTCTTCCCCAGCAACGCCCGCCCGATCGGCGACGACATCGTGACCTGACCCTCATCGAAATCCTCGGCGTCGCCGAAGATCATGTGATAGGTCTCGCGGTCCTTCGTCTCCTGGTCTTCCACCACGACCTTCGAGCCCATTCCCACGGCATCGGTCGCAATCTGCGATTCGTCAATGCTCGAGAGCTTCGAGAGGCGCTTCGTCAGTTGCCCAAGGCGCGCCTGCACGAACTGCTGGCGTTCGAGCGCGGCCTTGTACTCCGAGTTCTCGCGGAGGTCGCCAAGCTCGACGGCCTTTCGGATCTCGTTCGGGAGCGTGACGTTCAGTTCGAAGCGTAG
>JANNGC010000256.1:0-13892 GCA_031380445.1 Pedosphaera sp. | reverse complement strand
GCGAGCATCACCACGGGCGGCGCGTTCACTTGGACGCCGACCGAGGCGCAAGGCCCGAGCACGTACACCTTCACCGTGCGCGTCACGGACAACGGCACGCGCGCGCTGAACGACTTCGAGGTCATCACGGTTTTTGTTGGCGAGGCCAACGGCAACCCGACGTTGAACGCGATTGGCAGCAAGACGGTGAACGAAGGCTCGACGTTAAGTTTCACGGCCGTGGGCAGCGATCTTGACAACCCCGCGCAGGTTCTCAGTTACAGCCTCTCGAACGCTCCGGCGGGCGCGAGCATCAATGCTGCGAGCGGCGCGTTCACCTGGACGCCGACCGAGGCGCAAGGCCCGGGCGCTTACAACGTGATCGTGCGCGTGACCGACAACGGCGCTCCGAACCTCTCCGTGTTCGAGACGATCAGCATCACCGTCAACGAGTCGAACACCGCGCCCACGCTGGCGACGATTGGCAACCAGACGGTCAACGAACTGGCCACGCTCGCCTTCGCGGCGGGCGGCAGCGACGTGGATTTGCCGGCGAACACGCTGACCTACTCGCTCTCCAACGCGCCCGCCGGTGCGACGATTCATGCCTCGAACGGCACCTTCACCTGGACGCCCAGCGAGGCGCAGGGGTCGAACAGCTACACCTTCACCATCCGCGTCGTGGACAACGGCACGCCCACGTTGAGCGCGTCCGAGACGATCAACGTCATCGTCAACGAGGCGACGACCGCGCCGGTGCTGCCCTTCATCGGCAACAAATCAGTGAACGAGGGCAGCCTGCTGACCTTCTCCACCAACGCGACGGACGCGGATTTGCCGGCGCAGATTTTGACTTACTCGCTGTCGAACGCGCCCGCTGGCGCGAGCATCAATGCCTCGAACGGCGTGTTCACCTGGACGCCCACGGAAGAGCAGGGACCGAGCAACTATTTCGTGACCGTCATCGTCACGGACAGCGGCGTGCCTGTGTCGTCCGCGTCCGAAACGATCACTATCAGCGTGAATGAAGTCACCACCGCGCCGGTGCTCGCGGTCATCGGCGTGCAGTCGGTGAGCGAGGGCAGCACGCTGAACTTTACCGCCCCGGCCACGGATGCGGACCTTCCGGCGCAGACCTTCAGCTACAGCCTGTCGAACGCGCCTGCTGGCGCGGCCATCAATCCGACGAGCGGCGCGTTTTCGTGGACGCCCACCGAGGCGCAAGGGCCGGGCAGCTATCCCGTGACCGTCATCGTCACGGACAGCGGCGTGCCGGCCTCGACGGATTTTGAAGTCGTGACCATCACGGTGGGCGAAGTCATCACCGCGCCGGTATTGGCGGCGATTGGCAACAAGACGGTGAACGAAGGCGCGCTGCTAACCTTCAACGCGCTCGCCACCGATGCTGATTTGCCCGCGCAGACGAACACCTTCACTCTCGACGCGGGCGCTCCGGCGGGCGCGAGCATCAACGCGGGCGGCGTGTTCACCTGGACGCCCACGGAGGCGCAGGGGCCGGGCAGCTTCAACGTGACGGTGCGCGTGACCGACAGCGGCACGCCGAACCTCAACGCATTTGAAACGATCACCATCACGGTCAACGAATCGAACATCGCGCCGTCGCTCGCCGTGATTGGCAACAAGACCGTGGTGAAGAACACGCAACTGAGTTTCTCCGCCGTGGGCAGCGATTTGGATTCGCCCGCGCAGACGCTCACTTACAGCCTCGACGCGGGCGCTCCGACGGGCGCAAGCATTCATCCCACGACGGGTCTGTTCACTTGGACGCCGGACAATTCGCAAGGCCCGTCCACGAACAGCCTCACCATTCGCGTGACGGACAATGGCCCCGGCGCGCTCGACACGTTCCGCAACTTCTCCGTCACCGTATTCAACGACAACACCGCGCCCGAGCTGGCCGCCATCGGCGACAAGGAAGTGACCACGCAGACGCTGCTCACCTTCACCGCCACGGCGAACGACGCGGAATACACGTCGCAGACGCTGACCTACACGCTGGAGAACGCGCCCGCCAACGCGAGCATTCATCCGCTCACCGGCGTGTTCACCTGGATGCCCACGGACGAACAAGGCCCGAGCACGAACGTCGTCACCGTGCGCGTCACGGACAGCGCGCCGTTCAATCCGCTCAACGACTCGGAGACGATCCAGATCGTGGTGAACGAATTTTTCCCGCCCACGATTTCCATCGCGGACGTGGATGCCCCGGCCGGTTTCAACGGCTCGCTCACGATGGAATTGAACGTCAGCCTGTCCGCGCCCGTGGCCCGCACCGTGACCGTGGCCTACGCCACGGCGGACGGCAGCGGCCTCGCCGGCGAGGATTACACGCCCCTGAGCGGCACGCTGGTCTTCGAGCCGGGCATCACGAATCTCACGCTCGATCTCGAGGCGGCGGGCAAGGCCACGGTGTATACGAACCGCACGTTCTTCATCCTGCTCAGTGAGGCGACCAACGCCACCCTCGCGGACGGCGAGGCGCAGGCCACGCTCATCGCCCAGCCCGCGCCCGGCCTGTACGTGGACAGCATCGAAATGGTGGAAGGCAACAAGGGCCGGAGCAACATGGTCTTCACCGTCCTCCTGCGCGGCCCGCAAACGCGGCTCGTGACGGTGAGCTACACCGCGCTCAAAGGCTCGGCGGCGGCGGTCAGGGATTTCACTGCCAAGCGCGGCATTCTCAAATTCCCCGTGGGCACGAACACGGTGAAAGTGACCATCCCGGTCGTGGGCGAGCTGTTGAGCGAGAGCAACGAGACCTACACCGTCGTCCTCAGCCGCAACATCAACGCCGCGATCATCGAAGGCACCGGGCGCGGCACCATCCTTGATGACGACGCGTTGCCGTCGCTCAGCATCTCCGACGCCGCGACCGTGGAAACCAGCACCGGGGCGCGCGCACTGGCTTTCACCCTGAAACTCTCGGCTCGCAGCGGACGCGCGATCCGCGTGGACTTCAGCACCACGAATGGTACGGCCGTCGCCGGGCTGGACTACCTCGGCACGAACGGCACCGCGCTCATTCCGCCCGGCGTGCTCTTGCAAAAAATCACCGTGCCAGTGAGGGGCGACATCGTCAGCGAGAGCAACGAGACCTTCTTCGTGAACCTCGCCAACGCCGTGAACGCCACGCTGACCGACGCGCAGGGCGCGGGCAACATCCGCGACAACGACCGCGCGCCGACGGTGGCGGTGGACGATGCGCAAGTGTTCACGGATGACAGCGGACGCTTCGCGGTCTTCACCGTCAAACTGTCCGCGCCGAGCGAAAAACCGGTGACGGTCAACGTGGCCACGGCCCGCAATTCCACCGGGGCGACGGCGGCGGTCCCGGGAGTGGACTACGTGGCCCTTCCTGAACAACCGCTGTATTTCCCGCCCGGCACCGCCGCGCTCCAAGTCATCGTGAACCTGCTGAACGATCCGGCCTCGACCGGCAAACGCTTCTACCTGACCACGGTCAGCGCCGTGAACGCCGTGCTCGCCGACCGGCTCGGCACCTGCGTCATTCCGTAGGCGCACTCGCGGCGATGACGCCGCCGTCTTTTTTCGGTTCAGCCGCAGGTTCATCCCTGCGGCTTTTTTTGGTCCGGTCTCGTCCCTGAAAACGAAACTTGCCTGCCCGGTGAGCGTGGCTCTTACTTCGCGGGATTTTGCAGAAGATGATAACTCCTGAACTCCTGGCCAAAGCCAAGTCGCTCGGTTTTTCCGACCGGCAGATCGCCCACCTTTCCGGCGCGACCGAGGACGCCGTGCGCGCCGAGCGCAAGCGGATCGGCCTCGTGCCGAGCTACCGCCTCGTGGACACCTGCGCGGCGGAGTTCGAGGCTTACACGCCGTATTATTATTCCACCTACGACCGGGGCGATGACGAGGTGCGCGGCAACACGGCGAAGAAGGTGATGATTCTCGGCGGCGGGCCGAACCGCATCGGGCAGGGCATCGAGTTTGACTATTGCTGCGTTCACGCGGCCTTCGCGCTCAAGGCGGACGGGTTTGAAACCATCATGGTGAACTCGAATCCTGAGACGGTTTCCACGGACTACGACACGAGCGACAAGCTGTTCTTCGAGCCGCTCACGCTGGAGGACGTGCTGCACATTTACGAGCGCGAGAAGTGCTGGGGAGCCATCGCGCAGTTCGGCGGGCAGACGCCGCTGAATCTCGCGCTCGCCTTGCAGAAGAACGGCGTGAACATCATCGGCACCTCGCCGCAGAGCATCGAGATGGCCGAGGATCGCAAGCTCTTCGCCGCGATGCTCGACCGGCTGAAGATTCCGCAGCCGCCGAACGGTCTCGCCACGAATGTCGAGGAGGCGCTGCAAGCAAGCCGCCGTCTTGGCTACCCGGTGCTGGTGCGCCCGAGCTTTGTGCTCGGCGGGCGCGCGATGCAGATCGTTTATTCCGACGCGGAACTGACGCACTACATGAAGTTCGCCGTCGAGGCCGGTCCCGACCGGCCCGTGCTGGTGGACAAATTTCTCGAAGACGCGACCGAGGTGGATGTGGATTGCATCACGGATGTCGGGCAGTTCGCGGACGCGAAGGACGGCACGATTGTCATCGGCGGAATGCTGGAGCACATCGAGTTCGCGGGCGTGCATTCCGGCGACGCCGCGATGGTGCTGCCGCCGCACACGCTCTCGAAGTCGGTCATTGAAACCATCCGCCAGTACACGCACGCGATGGCGCGTGAGTTGAAGGTCATCGGCCTGATGAACGTGCAGTATGCGGTCAAGGGCGACACGGTGTATGTCCTCGAAGTGAATCCGCGCGCGTCGCGCACGGTGCCGTTCGTGAGCAAGGCGATTGGCCGGCCGCTGGCGAAACTGGCCGCGCAAGTCATGGCGGGCAAAACGCTCAAGCAGCTTGGCTTCACCGAGGAAATCTGGACGAAGTATTGGGCGGTGAAGGAGTCGGTGTTTCCGTTCAACAAGTTCTTTGGTCAGGACATTTTGCTTTCACCCGAGATGCGTTCGACCGGCGAAGTCATGGGCCTCGACGACGATCTGGGCATTGCCTACGCGAAGTCGCAGATGGCCGCGAACTCGCCGCTGCCGCTCAGTGGCCGCGTCTTCATCAGCGTGAGCGACGCGCACAAGGCGTCGGTGGCCGCCGTCGCAAAACAGTATGCCGATCTCGGCTTTAATCTGATTGCGACCGGCGGCACGGCGGACGTGCTGATCAAAGCCGGGCTGAAGGTGGAGAAGATTTACAAACTTTCAGAAGGCCGCCCGAACGCGATTGACCTGCTCAAGAACAAGGAGATTCAGCTCGTGATCAACACGCCCGCCGGGGCCACGCCACGCGCGGACGAGGTGAAGATTCGCACCACCGCCGTCTATACCGGCACGCCAATCATGACGACGTTGAGCGGGGCGAAGGCGGCGGCGCTCGGTATCGCGGCGTTGAAGAAAAACGGCTACGCAGTGAAGACGGTGCAGGAGTTTCACTGAGGAGTTGCGGACAGCCTTGTCCGCAGTCAGTCGGATAGTCCGGGTTTCGTTCAAACTGAGGCTCTACAGCGGACATGGCTGTCCGCTGCTCCGCCTCACAGCATGTGACAGAACATCGCGTCGCGCAGCTTCGGCTCGAACCAGGTGCTCTTCGGCGGCATGATGCCGCCCGCGTCCGCGATGGTCATCAGGTCGTCAATGCTCGTCGGGAACATGCTGAACGCGCAGACGTATTCCCCTGAGTTCACCAGCTTCTCCAGCTCCGCCGTGCCGCGAATGCCGCCCACGAAATTGATCCGCTTGCTCGTGCGCGGGTCATCAATGCCGAAGATCGGCGCGAGCACATACTTTTGCAGCAACGTCACGTCGAGCTTCTCAATCGGATCGCTGGTGCGCGCAAAATGTTCGCGGAACGACAGCGTGTGCCACTGCCCGCCGAGATACAGCCCGAGGAAATGTTTTTGATTCGGTTTGGCCGCGCCCGTGTTCTTCTGAATCACGAATACCGCGTCCAGTTTCTCCAGCAACTGCTCACTGGTCAGGCCGTGGAAATCTTTCAGCACGCGGTTGTAGGGCAGAATCTGCATCTGGTTGTGCGGGAAGATCACGGAGAGAAACCAGCCCGCGTTCGGATTGCTGCGCTGCGCCTGATACACGCGCGCCGCCGCCGCGCTGCGATGATGCCCGTCCGCGATGTAGAGCGCCGGCACCTTCGCGAACTCCCGCTCCAGCGACTCAACGCTGCCCGCGTCGCCGATGACCCAGGATGTGTGCCGCACGCCGTCAGCGGCGGTGAAATCCACGTCGGGCACTTCCTGCAAACGGCGGTTCACAAACGCGTCAATGCCCACCGTGGCGCGATACGTGAGGAAGACCGGCCCGGTCTGCGACGCCAGGGTTTCGATGTGGCGCACGCGGTCGTCCTCCTTGTCCACGCGCGTCAGTTCGTGCTTCTTGATCGTGCCGGCGAGGTATTCCTCGCAGCTCGCCACGGCCACGATGCCGACCTGCGAATGCGCGCCCATCACCTGTCGGTAAAGATAAAAACTCGCCGTGCGATCCTGCCGCAACGCGCCTTGCGCGATGAGCTGCTGTAAATTTTCCTTTCCGCGCGCATACACCGGAGCGGAGTAGAGATCGGTGCCGGGCGGCAAATCGATCTCGGGTTTGCTGACGTGCAGGAAACTGAGCGCGTTGCCGGACGCCATCAGTCGCGCCTCCTCGGACGACATCACGTCGTACGGCAGCTCACAAATCTGCTGCGCCAGCTCGGGCCGGGGTCGCAACGCGGGAAACGGTTGAATCTTCGCCATAAATCAGGGCGCGGAAAATACGGAGGCAAGCCAGGCGAAGCACGCACAATTCTTCCGCCGTCCGGGGTCCGGTTCAGTCGCGGGTTTCAGCGTTGAAATTCTTCCACAACAGGATGAACGCGGGCGCGAAATCCTGCGGGCGCTCGTTCACCCACTCCGTCACGCGCTGGCGCGTGAACCAGTCGCCGCGCTCGATTTCCTCCGGGTGCAGCGTGAACGGGCCTTCACTCGCCCCTTCGTAGAGCCAGACGAACTCCTGTCCCGTCTCGGCGCGCGGACTCACCTTGAAGACGCGGCGTGGCGGCACGCTGACGACGAGGCCGATCTCCTCGCGCAGTTCGCGCACCGCGCAGGCGTCGTAATCCTCGCCGCTGTCGAGGTGGCCGGACGCGGAGGAATCCCACAGGCCGGGCGAGCTGTCCTTGCTCATGGAACGCTTCTGCAAAAAAATCTCGCCGCGCGCGTTGAAGATGAAGACGTGAATGGCACGGTGCTTCAATCCGGTGCGATGCACTTCCCGCCTCGGTGCGCGGCCCACGACTTCATCGCGCTCGTTCACCACGTCAAAAATTTCTTCGCTCATGTCTGGGCCGGAGAGTGTCCGAGTTCTGGGAAATGTTCCTGCATTTTCGCACGCAGCACCGTGACGAGTTCAGGGTCCATGAATTCGTAATCATCCGTGATGAAGAAGCAAACGCATGGCTTGCCGTCGAACGCTTCGGGATGCTTCTGCCGCAGCCGCTCCTTGTGCCGTTTCTCCATGACGACAATCACATCCGCCCAGCCGAGATGGCCGGCGGTGACTTTGATGCGCGCTCCTTCTTCCGTGCCAGCAGAGCGCGCCTCCCAGCCCGGCATCTTCTGGAAGATGGTTTCCGCCGTCAGGCTGCGGCGGCGGTTGCGGCTGCAAACAAAGAGGATTTTGGTTCGCGCGTCCTTCACGCCACGAGCAGCCGGGTCAGCGCCACGAACTGCTCCAACGACAATTTCTCGCCGCGCACGTCGGGCCGGACTTGCAGTTGCTCTAGCGCGGCGGTGATTTTTTCCACCGGCCAGTTTTGCTTCAACAGTTTCACCAGCATCTTGCGCCGCTGCGAGAGGGCGAGCCGGGCCACTTGCTCGAAGGTGGCGTGCAATTCTTCGGGCAGCAGCGGCGTCGCGCGGCGTAGCAGCACCACGCAGGCGGAGTCCACGTCCGGCTCGGGGAAGAAGCAGCAGCGAGGGATTTTGAACGACTGGCGCGCGTCGTAGCGCAGTTGGACGAGCAGCGTGAGCAGGCCGTAGTCGTCGCTGTCTGCTTTCGCCATGAGGCGGCGCGCGACTTCGAGTTGCAGCGTGGCGACGAGTCGCTCGGGACGGCGGGCATTCTGCGCCAGTTCGACGAGGATCGGCGACGCCACGGAGTAAGGCAGATTTGCCACGAGCTTCCAATCGTGCCAGTCGCGCGTGTGATCTTTCACCACGTCGAGCGCGTCGGCGTGCTGCAATTCAAGGCTGCTGACGCTGGCGAACCGCTCACGCAGCACGGTCACGAGGCGCAAATCTTTCTCGATGGCGAGCACTTGGCCGGAGCGTTCGAGCAGCAGTTCCGTGAGCGGCCCCAGCCCCGGCCCGATTTCCAGCACGCGATCCGTCTTCGTCAGTGCGCCCGCGTCCACGATACGACGCAACTGGTTCTGGTCGTGGAGAAAATTTTGCCCCAGCGACTTCGTGAGCTGAATGTCGCGCGCACCGAGCAGTTCCCGCATGTCGGAAAGTTTCATTCTTCGTCGAGAGCCTTCTGTAACGCCGCCACCGCGCGGCGCAGTTGTGCTTCGGAAATCGTCAGCGGCGGCGTGAAGCTGATGACGTTCGCGTGCTCGCCCTCGGGCAGAAAAATGAAACCGCGATGCAGGAGCTTTTTGATGATTCTTAGCGAAAGCACCGTGGCGGGCGAGCCGTCTTCATTGAGCAATTCAACGCCTGCCATCAGCCCGATCCCGCGCGCGGAACATTGAACTCTGAACTTTGAACTCTGAACTTCGAACAATTCGCGCAGCAGCATTTCTCCGAGTTTGGCGCTGCGCTGCACAAGTTTCTTCGCGCGAATCTCCGCAATGTTCGCCAGTGCCATCGCGCAGCCGACAGGGTGGCCGAGGAACGTGCTGGTGTGAATCGCCTCGCCGGTGCTCGCAGGCCACGCGGCATCCATCACGTCCGCGCGACCAACGCAAGCCGAGAGCGGGAAGCCGCCGGTCAGTGCTTTGCCGAGGCAGATCAAATCTGGAACGACTGGGCTGTGCTCGCAGGCGAACCACGCACCGGTGCGCCCGAAGCCGGTGTAGATTTCATCGAGGATGAGCAGCGCGCCGTGCTCATTGCAGACGCGCCGCAACGTCGGGAGAAAGTCGGGCGGCGGGATGTTAATGCCGCCGCGCGCTTGAATTGGTTCGACGAGGATGGCGCCGATTTTGTGCTTCCGAAAAATCTGCCGGAGGTGTGTCTGGAGTTTTGCGATGTCGGATGGCGTAGCTGGAAATGGCGCGAAGTGCCCAAACTCCCCCAGTTGTGAACGAAACGGCGCGCGAAAATGTTCGCGATGCGTGGCGTTCAATGCTCCGTAGCCGAGGCCGTGATACGCGCCGGTGAAGGCGATGACGCCGCGCTTTCCCGTTGCGAGCACGGCGGTTTTCAGCGCGGCCTCCACGGCCTCAAAGCCGGAATTGCAGAAGATGGTTTTGCCAACCTTGGACTTTGGACCCCGGACTTTGGACCACTTCGCAAAAGTCAGCGCGCTCAGTTCGTGCGCGAGTTGCGCCTTGAGCGCGTGCGGATGCACATCACCCATCGCGTGCAGCAGTGTGGCCATCTGGCGTTGGCCGGCCTGCACGACACGCGGGTTCGCGTGGCCCGCCGCCGCCACGCCGAAGGCCGCTGTAAGATCGAGATACTTGCGTCCTTCCGCGTCCCACACGTTCACGCCGCGCGCGCGCTCCCACACGATGGGCCACGAGCCGTCCGCCTCCATGAAGGTGATGTTGCGCGACTCGTGGGAGCGCAGCAGTTGGAGTGTGGCGTGAGTTTTCATTTTTTAGCCACCGATGAAATACGGATGAAACACGGATGCAATTACGGCACTATCCGTGGTCATGTCCGCGTTCAATCCGTGTTTCATCCGTGGCTCTTAAACACCGCGTTGTTCCACCGGCCAGACAAACTTGTGCATCTGCAACTGGAAGCGCACGGGCAGCGCGTCGGCGATGATTTTCTCGGCCAGTTCACGGCGTGCCATGGGCGTCTGGCCGGCGGGCACTTTCTTGAGCGACGGATGCTGCTGTTCCGGCGCGAGCGGCTGCACCCAGGAGAAAAGCAGGGGGCAGATTTGGGCAAGCTGGTGTTGGGTGATCTGCTCCTTTGCCCAGTCGTAATCTTCCTGCGTGCCGAGGACGAACTTCACTTCGTCGGTCGCTTTCAAGTGCGCGATGTTCTCGAAACGGTTGCGCGCCACCTCGCCGCTGCTCGGCGCTTTCAAATCCATGATGCGGCGCACGCGCGGATCAATTTTCGAGATGTCGTGCGCGCCGCTGGTCTCGATGAGCACGGTAAAACCGTCGTCGCAAAGCGCGCCCATCAGCGGCAGCGCATTGGGCTGGAGCAGCGGCTCGCCGCCGGTGAGTTCGACGAGCGGAAGTTTCAGATTCGGAACGCCAAACGGATGATCCGAACCAGCGAAAGGAACCGCAAGACGGCGAATCTCAGCAAGAATTTCGTCGAGAGATTGTTTCCCACCTTCCGTGAAAGCGTAGGCGGTGTCGCAGTACGAGCAGCGTAGATTGCACGCGGTCAGACGCACGAAAACGCACGGCAGGCCCGCAAAAGTGCTCTCACCTTGCAGGCTCAGATAGACTTCATTGACGACGAGCGTGTCGGACACGGCGTGACGCTAAACGACTAAGCTCCCCGCACCAAGCCTCGCAATTTCTTCGAGCCAGCGGGCGGCGTTCGCGCGCGCGTCTTCCCCACTGGTCACACTGACCATCGCACGCACATCTCGGAAAAGTTCGCGCGCCTTTTGCTCATCCGTCACCACGCCGGCCAGGCCGACGCAAGGTTTGCCGAGTTGGCGGCAAAGCAAGGCGAGTTCGCCAACGCCTTTGCCCATCAGCGTTTGCTCGTCAATCGCACCTTCGCCGGTGACGATGAGATCGGCGGCGGCAAGGCGGGCGTTCAGGCCGGTCAGTTGTGCGAAGAGCGCGAAGCCCGGCTCCAGTTTCGCGCCGAGAAAGGTGGCTAGTCCGAAGCCCAGTCCGCCCGCCGCACCCGCGCCCGGCGTGGTTGCGGTCGTGAGGTGAAGTTCCTGTTCCGCGAGTCCCGCCAGCGCTCCGAGACATCGTTCGGAGAACTCAAAATCCGTCTCCTTCAACCCCTTCTGCGGCCCATAAACATGGGCGCAACCCGTCGGTCCTAGCAATGGATTGTTCACGTCCACAGCCACGGAAAATTCCTCGAACCATTTTTCGCGCTGCGGAATTTTGATTTGCGTGAGCGAGTGCAAATCGGTCCAGCGGTCGAGCGCGGCGCTCTTGGCGTTGAAGAATTCCCACCCCAACGCACGGGCCACGCCGAAGCCGCCGTCGTTCGTCGCGCTCCCGCCTATGCCCATCACGCAGCGTTTTGCTCCTGCGGTGACGGCGTCTTGAATCACCGCGCCGAGGCCAAAAGTGTCCAACTCGAAGGGATGAAACTTTCCGCGCGGCAGTTGCGTCAGTCCGTTCACCCGCGCGGCCTCGATGATGGCGGTGGCGCTTTTCGGCTCCCACCACCACTCGGCGGAAATGGGTCGGTGCGCGGCATCCACGGTCTTGGTGACGCGGGTTTCAGCCTTTAACAGCGCACCTAGAACGATGCCGAAGCCGTCGCCGCCATCGCTCATCGGGAGCAATTCCACGGTGTCGGCGGCGCGCACGGACGACCAGCCGCGCGCGATGGCTTCGGCGGCTTGTTGTGCCGTGAGCGTGCCTTTGAATTTGTCCGGCACGACGAGAACTCGCAGAGACATGGGCCGACTATCGCGAAAACTGGAAAGTCCGAAATCCAAAATCCGAAGAAATTCAATTTTGGATTTGTGGTTTGGCGTTTGCGGTTTCACGCGCTATTTACGGGCGTTCGCGCATGAAAATTCTTGTCATCGCCATGTCCGGGATCGGCGACACGCTGATCGCTACGCCGCTCCTGCGGGAGTTGCGCGCGAATTTTCCGACGGCGCAAATTGACGTGCTGGTCATGTGGGCGGGCGCGAAGGACTTGCTCGAAGGCAATCCAAACATCAACCGTGTCTGGCAGAAAAACTTGATCAACGACGGCGCGGCGGCCTCGCTGCCGTTTCTTCATCAACTCCGGCGCGAGCACTACGACATTTCCATCAATGCACATACGCAAGGGCGACTGGCTTACCGCGCGCTGGCCGCCTTCATTGGCGCAAAGCGTCGTGTGGGCCACAGCTACGACACGACGGTCTGGCTGGATCGCGTGTGGTTCATGCACGCGATGGTTGCGGAGGACTACACGGTCCACAGTGTAGAGAACAACAATCGTTTGCTGCCGCTGATTGGTGGCAAAACACTGCTAGGATCGCATGAAATGGAACTGTTTCTCACTCCTGCCGAGGAACAATTCGCGCGTGAATATGCGGCAATCAATCAGTTGGCTGCCCGACGGGTGCTGGGCGTTCACGTCGGTTCTGGCGGGACAAAAAACTTGCCGCTGAAACGCTGGCCGTTGCCGAACTATATTGAGTTGTTCAAGCAACTTACAGCCAAGCGAATGGATGTGGCGTTAGTTCTTTTTGGTGGCCCCGAGGAGAGGGAGGCTCATACGCGGATTCAGGCCGAAGTGCCGGTCTCCGGCATTCTGGTTCCTGAAACAAAGAATCTGCGCCAAGCCGCCGCACTCTTGCGCAGTTGCCATGCGTTTCTCAGCGTGGACACCGCTCTCATGCATCTAGCTGCGGCTGTGAAGGTTCCGAACCAAATCGTGATCGAGGCCATGACCTTGAACGCGACCAATCTTCCTTACGGCAATGCTTTCAAACTGATTCCAAATCCTGCGATCAATGGGCGTAATCTTGACTACTACCGTTACGATGGTGGCCCAATTAAAGGAACGGCCCAGGAACTGGCTGTCGCCATGAATTCGGTGGAAGTTACGGCAGTTCGAGAGGCTGTTATGACGGGGTTAAAGTTTTGTTCTTAGAAAAGATCAAAAAAGAGAGAAGTGCAATTTAGCCTGTGAACAAAGGGTTGAATCGCGGTTGAACCTCTCAGGGCAACCGTGGTGAGGAAAAAAAGTTTTGACACCTGCGGCTACGAAAGCAAATCTCTGAGCGTTCAAACGAACTAACTCAGTTGCTGAACGAGGCAGCGGTAATTCAGCACTGAGGTTTTTTGTCCCCTAAAACAGGCGGACGGAAAAAAGTTTGAGAAAAGTTTTGACGAGCGGAAAAAAGTCAGTAACCTCCGCGTCCCTTCGATAAGAAGGTTGAGATTTATGACCGGAAACGGTCAGTGCTCATTGAAAATTGAATTGTGCGATGAGTGAGAGCCCCTTCATGTTTAGCTGGTTAGTTTGGCTAAGCACTGAAGGTTTTAAGTAATTGCAACCTGACTAGTCAGTGACTAGTCAAGGATCGGACTAACGTTTTTTAACGGAGAGTTTGATTCTGGCTCAGAACGAACGCTGGCGGCGTGGATAAGACATGCAAGTCGAGCGCTGATTTGGAAGTAGCAATATTTTCAAGTCGGAGCGGCGCAAGGGTGCGTAACACGTGGGTAATTTGCCATGAAGTCTGGAATAACTTGCTGAAAGGCGAGCTAATGCCGGATGTGACTTTCGGAAAGCATTTTCTGAAATTCAAAGTTGGGGACCGTAAGGCCTGACGCTTCTTGATAAGCCCGCGGTCTATCAGCTAGTTGGTGAGGTAATGGCTCACCAAGGCTAAGACGGATAGCTGGTCTGAGAGGACGACCAGCCACACTGGAACTGAGACACGGTCCAGACACCTACGGGTGGCAGCAGTCGAGAATTTTTCACAATGGGCGAAAGCCTGATGGAGCGACGCCGCGTGGGGGATGAATGGCTTCGGCCC
>JANNGC010000544.1:0-7683 GCA_031380445.1 Pedosphaera sp. | reverse complement strand
TCTTGGTGGACATGAACGGGCCGAGCTGAAGTTTGCCGTCGGTGCCGCGTGCGCGTCCGTTGAAACGGTTCACGCCCGCGTTCCCGCTCAACGTGCCGTCGCTGCCGAGGCTGAGGCTGGCGCGGGAATTCGCCGGCACCGCCGCGCCGCCGATTTCCTTCAGCGTCCATTCTGTGCCGGCCAGCGCCTGCAACGACGCGGGGACATTGGTCTCCGTGTTCATCGCGTTCGTCTGAGCGACAGGACGGCGTTGCGCGCGGTTTAACGCGGCGAGGGCAGGGGAGAGGTCCGCCGTGCCGTCCTTCGCCACGACGTACGGGTAGCGATATGGCGTGGACGAGAGAAAGCCGGAAGCCTGTCCATTCGCCTGCAAATAAACGACGCGCAGTTCGCCGGTCTTGCCGGGCGCGAGCGCCTGGCAGTCGAGCGTGAACTTTCCGTCCTGGTCCGGCACCGCCGTCGCGGTCGTGGCGTCGTAGTCGCTGCCGCCCATCGGGTCCATGTAGGCGATGACGGCATAGACGGGCGGCTCGTTTGACGCGGTGGTCACTCGCCCGCTGAACTCAAAGCCTTTGCCTTTGGGCTGAATCTTCAACTCGTCGTGCTTCGCCGAGCGCGGCCTGCTGATGTCCTTCACCGAGCCGCTGAACATCGGATGCGAGGCCAGCCGCAGCGCGTGCGCGAGCGTGAGGAAGGAGCCTTTGCTCTCGCCGCGCAATTGTTCGCCGTAGGTGCGGTTGCCGCTGCCCATCAGCGCCGTGCCGAACGCGGCGCGTTCATCCGCGCGCTCCTTGTTGTGCGGCAGGCCGAGCGAGTGCCCGAGCTCATGGCACGCGCCGCCGATGAAGATGCTGCTGTAGCGCCCGAGCGAGATGTTTCCATACTGGCCATCGCGCACGTTCTTTCCTTTCTCGGTGAGAAAATCCATATCGAGGATGGGAGAATCCACCTGCCAGGCCGTGCCGCCCTTGTGCGAGCCGCTGGCGTAGTAGGGACTGTTCTGCGAGATGGTGCGCTTCTCCGGATCCCAGTTCGACATGTTGCAGAAGATTACGATGAGTTCCTCGGCGGGATTCAGTCCGGCGGCTTCGAGCGCGGGCAAACACTCCTTGCGAATCGCGCTGCCGCTGGGCGTGGAGTAGTTGGTGTAGTCCTTCAATCCATGCACCAGATGCACGCGCAACAGGCCGTCGTCCATTTGATCCAGCCCGATGGTTCGTGGGCCGAAGCCGATGCGCTCCATCTCGCGTGCGTAGAATTTCTGGATGTCCACGAAGATGGCCGAGAGCCGTTCGCGATAGCGCGGAGCCGGCTCGCGATCCTTCGGCGTCCAGAGCACGAGATGCACCTTCTTGCGCGCCGGCTCAGGATTCGCCGCCAGCCAGGGATCGAGGATGGCGCGCGCGGCGGCGACCTTGGGCGCGATTTCCGCCTGGGCGGAATTGGTTTCCTCGGCGGAGTGAAGTTGAAATCCAATCAGCAGCGTCAAGGCGAGCTGCACGAGAAGCCCGGAGGGCTTCAACGTGAATAGCCCCGGGCACGCGAGGCACGAGCCTACCCGGGGATCACGGTCCCGGAGCCCGGCCAACCCCGGACGGGGTTGAACCCGCCGGCTCACATCACACGATTCAACCCCTCCGGGGTTGTGACGTTGGGCACGATTGTTCCCCCGGTTGCACCGGGGGCTATTCACATTCAAGCCCTCCGGGCTTGCAGGCATTCGGAATTTGACATCGTTCATCATGGCTTTCGCGTTTCGTCCTTCCCCGTTTCCGCCAGCACCGGCAGCGACAGCTTCAACCGTATGCCCGCCAACCGCAGCGCAAGAATCAGTCCCGTGCAGACGACGGTGGCGGCGGGCTGATTCGGCGCGAAGTGATTCCACACCACGAACACCACCGCGCCCGCGAGGGCCGCCGTGGCGTAGAGATAAATCTGCTGACGAAACACCATCGGCACTTCGCCCGTCAGCACATCGCGCAGAATGCCGCCCGCCACGCCCGTGATCACGCCGAGCATCACCGCCACGGGCGCGGCGAATTCCAGCGCCACACCCTTGCGCGTGCCGACGATGGTGAAAAGCGCGAGCGCAAAGGCGTCAGCCACCAGCATCACGCCGTGCGGCAATTCGCGGACGCGCCGGACGAAGAAGGTCACCAAGGCGATGACCGTGGCATTCAGCAGCAAGGACGGCTCGCGAATCCACACCACTGGCAGATCGCCTGCGAGGAGATCGCGCACCGTGCCGCCGCCGAAGGCCGTGACCAGCGCCAGCACGAGCACGCCAAACAGGTCCACCTTCTTCCCGCGCGCCGCCAGCACGCCCGAGATGGCTGAGACGCCCACACCGAAATGTTCGAGCCAGAATTGCACGATGTCACTCCTTCACGTCGAGCACCCGGATTGGCCAGAGCTTCGATGGCACATGCTGTTCGCGCGCGAGGGCGCTCAATTTCTTCACCACGTCGGGATGCTTGGCGGCGACATCGGTGGTCTCGTGCGGGTCTTTGGCGAGGTCGTAGAGTTCGGTGGTGGGCGCGGGCGGGTTTTGCTGACGTGGGCCGGGGTTGAGATGTTGACGCACCAGTTTCCAATTGCCGACACGCACGCATTGCTGGCCGGTGTAGCCGGGCGACTCGCGGTAGAGGAACGGACGCGCGTCCTGTTTCTGACCGAGCAGCGTGGGCGCGAAGCTCACGCCGTCGATGCCCTGTGGCGTGGCGTTCTTCTCGCCCATGAGTTCAAGCAGCGTGGGCATCCAATCCTCGAAACCCGTCACGCGGTCGCTCACGGCACCGGCTTTGATTTTGCCCGGCCAGCGCACCACGCACGGCACGCGGAAGCCGCTTTCGTAGTAGGAACCTTTGCGCCCGCGAAAACCGGCGGCGCTGTTGAAGAACTCCGTGTCGGTGCCGCCGAGTTCGTTGTAGAGCGGGCCGTTGTCGCTGGTGAAAACGATGAGCGTGTTGTCGTCGAGGCCGAGTTCTTTGACCAACGCGAGCACGCGGCCGACCTCGCGATCCAGGCGTGTGACCATCGCGGCGTATGCGGCGCGCGGCGTACGGTGTGGCAAGTAGCCGCGTCCGCCAGGATAGGGTGTCTCGGGAAATTTGCCCGCGAACTCCTGGAGCGAATCTTCCGGCACTTGCAGCGCGAGATGCGGCACGGTGGTTGGGTAAAAGAGGAAGAATGGCTTGCTCTTGTTGTCGCGGATGAACTGGAGCGCCTGCGCACCGATGAGGTCGGGCGCGTAATCCTGCGCGTTGAACTTGGCGTAGCTCAAGGGCGCGTTCGTGTCCGCGTCGGCCGGAAGTTTCTGGTGCGCGGCGAATTTCGGATTGCTCAACGCGACACGCGTGTCGTTCGACCAGAGATGCGTCGGGAAATAATTGTGTGCCACCGCCTGGCAGTTGTAGCCGAAGAAGCGGTCGAAGCCCTGCCGCAACGGATCGCCCGTGCTGCCGACGGGGCCGAGACCCCACTTGCCGAAACCGCCGAGCGTGTAGCCGAGTTGCTTGAGCGTGAGCGGCAGTTTCAATTCGCCCGCCGGCACCGGTTCCTGGCCTTCGCCTTCTGGTCCTATGCCGCCGCGGTTCTCGCGGATGTATCCGTGTCCCGGATGTGTCCCGCTCATCAAGGCGCAGCGCGACGGCGCGCAGACGTTGTGCCCGGAGTAATGCGCCGTGAACTTCATCCCTTCGGCGGCGATGCGGTCGATGTTCGGCGTCTTGAACTTCTGCTGCCCGTAGCAACTCAAGTCGCCGTAGCCGAGGTCATCCGCGAGGATGAAAATGATGTTGGGTCGCACGGCCGCCGCCGCCGCCGCCGGGGCTGGCCACAGGACAAGACAAAGGCTAACGATGGCAAGGTTGAAGAAGGTTTTCATCGACGGACACAAACTACGAGAGGCGGGAGACTGAGACAGGAAAATGTGGGACAAGAAAATGGGGAAGGAGTTTTCCGTCTTCATTTTCCTGTCCTCCATTTTCCTGTCAAAAATTCCAGTTCCCATCTCTGTCAAGGCGCGGTGATTCCCACGCGCAGGCGCAGGAAGCGATGCTGCGTCGAATCCACCGGCACGCCATCGCGAACACGGAGCAGCGTCGCCGTGTTGGTTTCAGTGACAAGGCTGGCGGTGCTCCAGGTGGCGGGCACGAGCAAGGTGCTGGCGTCCACGGTGAAGGTCGCATCGGTGGCGGCGGAGTTCTTCGGGATGGTGACGCGCAGGAATCGGTCGAGGCCGATGGTTTCGAGATCGATCACGACGGGGCTGGTGCCCGCGACGTTGGGGTTGGTGCCGGTGGCGTATTCGGCGGCGTTGTTCTGGCCGTCAAGATCGGGATCTTGATCCGCTGCGGCAATCGGATTCGCTGATCCACCGGCGAAGTTCGCGGCCTGCCACGCGGCGAAGGGCGAGTTCGCCATGCCGGTGAAAGTCACATCATCGAACGTGCGCGCCACGCCGTCGTCCGCGAAGAGGCGCAGGGTGAACACGCCGTTCGACGTGAAACTCGCGGTCGTCGCGAGCGCGTTGCTGTTGGCGAACGTCACCGGGCCGGGCGCGCTGGCCACGCTCCACTCGCTCGTGAAATCCACGGGCAACCCGTCATCGGTCACGGTGCCAGTGAGCGACACCGGCGAAGTGCTGTTCGTCGGCGCGGGACCAGCCTCGACGATGGGCGCCTTGTTGAAGGGCACCACGCTGAACTTGGTGAACGTCGCCGTATTGAAGCTCACGCCGCCGTTCGCGTTGTCGCAGTAAAGACCGACGAGCACGGTCGGTTGCAGGAAGACGGTCTGCGCCTGGCCGAGTTGCGCCCAGGCACCGGGCGTGTTGCCGGCGTTGTTCGGCGCGTGCAGGACGGTGATTTGATTTCCGCGCCGGATAATGCGCAGCCAGCGCGTGCGCTGTGTGATGCCGTTCAACCCGCTCGTGCCGCCCTTGGGATTCGTGCGCCAGACGAAGGACGGGTAGCTGCCGGTCGGGATGCGGCCGATGAACGCCATCGGGCCGTCGTCCATGCTGTCGCGCACCATCAGGCCGCTGCGCGCGTCGGTGGCCGCCGAGGTCGCGTTGGTCATCAAGACGGTGAGGATGAAATCGCCCGACACTTGCTGGCCCCAGAACATGCCCGAGCCATCGAGCGAACCCTTGCCCACCAGAGTATGAAGGTCGTTCGTCGCGTCGTAGGCGTAACTGCCGGCCTGCGTGCCCGCGCCAAAATCCTCGGCGAGTTGCGCGGTGTTCGTCGGGGCGGGCGTGAGGGCGAGTTGATCGAAAAGCGCCGTGGCCGAGATCGCGTCGTTCCCGCTGTCGGCCACGAGCGCGTAATCAGCGGTCGCGTCCATCGTGATGTTCACGTTCGTGCCGAGCTGCGTCCACGGACCGGGCGCACCGGCGTTGTTCGTGGCGTAGAACGCCGACACCGTGTTGCTCGCGGCGTTGCGGTCGAGGCGCACCCAGAGCGGCAGGTTCAAGTTCGTGAGGTTGATGGAGAAGTCCACGGTGTTCGCCACCAGGCGCGGGCGAAAGCGGAGAATCTTTGTCGAAGGCGTGTAAACCAGCGCGGCGCGGCGCGCGTAGCGATGGAGCGAATCACCCAGGCTCAATCCGGCTTCAGCGGTATTCGTGCCGGTCACGCTGACGAGGCGCGCGACGATGGATCCGTCGCCCGCGACTTGTCGCGACACGGCGTGCGCGCGATCGCTGTTGCTGGTGTAGCCGCCACCAGCGGCGGAGAGCACCCAGTTGCTGCCGGAGCGCCCGGCGAAACCGCGCGCGGTCGGCGGCCCGACATCGGCGGAAATCCAGTCGGCGGGCACGAGGGAATTCGTCGCGCCGATGTTCACGGCAATCTGATCGCTGGCGCTGAACTGCCCGTCGCTCACCGTCACGCGCACGAGGTACACGCCGGGCGCGGAGAACGTGGCGGCGGCGGTCGCGGCGTTCGTGGTGATAAAATTCACCGTGCCGGGACCGGCGACTTGCGACCACGCGTAGGCCAGCGGCTGCGGCAATCCATCGTCCGCCGCCGTGGCCGCGAACTCCACGCCGTTGCTTGACGCGATCACCACGCCCTGCGCGCCGGGCGAACTGATGAAGACGGTCGGGGGAATGTCATTGTCCAGAATCGTCACGCTGGCGTAGCCGAGTCCGCCGATGTCGTAGCTGCCGGCGGCGATTTGCACGAGCACCGCCTCGTCGCCTTCGGTCAGGCTGTCATTGATCGGAATGACGCTGATGGTGCGGCTGGCCTGGCCCACTGCGAGCACGAGCGTGGTGATGGGCGTGGGCGAAGTCGTGAAGTCGCTGCCGCTCGTCGCGGTGCCGGTGGTCGTG
Source organism: Pedosphaera sp. (assembly GCA_031380445.1). Classification (GTDB taxonomy): domain Bacteria; phylum Verrucomicrobiota; class Verrucomicrobiia; order Limisphaerales; family SIBH01; genus JANNGC01. The sequence continues at coordinate 1,343 of JANNGC010000544.1, read as the reverse complement.
AGGTTCACCGTGAGCGCGGCATTCGTCGCGCCGGTGCGAGTGACGGTGAAGGTGCCGTTCGTTCCCCCTTCAATCGCCGTGGCGCCCGTCGCCGCGATGGTCACGATGTTGCGGTCGTCGTCGACGATGAAGTTCGTCACGCTCGAAGGTGCGCCGACCGCGTAGCCCGCCCCCGCCGCCACGGTGATGATGGCCGTCTCGGCGCCTTCCGCCGTCACGTCCTGCACCGGCGTGAGCGTGAGCGTGAGCGACGTGATGCCCGCCGGGATGAGCGCGGTCGTGTTGATGCCGGTGTAGTCGGTGACCGCCGTGGCCGTGCCCGCGCGCGTGAGGTTCACGGTCAGCGCGGCGTTCGTCGGACCGGCGCGCGTCAACGTGACGAGCGCGGTGTCGCCGGTCTCGGCGGCGTTGGTGTCGGTCGAGGAAATGGTCACCACCGGACTGTCATCGTCGAGAATGGTCAGCGTGTGATTGGTGAGGCTGCCAAAGTAAACGCCCACGGGATTGCTCAAGGCGATGAGCACCGTCTCGCTGGGTTCGATCACCGCGTCGTCGAGCAGCGTCACGGCGATGTGCCGCACGCTGTCGCCGGGATTGAAGGTGAGGGTTCCAGTCGCGGCGATGAAGTCGAGTCCGTCCGTCGCGGAGCCGGCGGTGATGGCGTAATCCACCGTCACGCTCGCGGTCGCGGGCGTGCTCAAGCTCACCGGCACGAGCGCCGTGCCGCTGGCTTCGAGCGCGCTGGAATTCGCGGCCGCGAACCCGGCGAAGGGCAGCGCGGGCGGCGCGTCGTCATCCACGATGACATAGGCGAATTGCGGATTGCCGAGCCGCGCCCCGGTCGCATTGCGCAGGACAATCATCACGGCCTCGTCCGATTCGGGCGCGGTGTCATTGCTGAGGGCGAGCGCGATGTTTTGCGTGGTGCTGCCGGGCGGGAAGGTCAGCAGGCCGGGCGCGAGCGTGTAGTCAATGCCCAGTGCGTTCGCGAGCGTGAGGGTTGAGTTGCGCCAGGTGAGTTGCGGCGCGGCTCCGGGCACACCGCCGAGGAACGCGCTGCGCGCGCGGCGTCCGGTGTTCTCGCGCACGAGCACGCCGGCTTGCGGCGCGGCGGCGTTGCCCGCGAGCGACGTGATGCGCGCCGAGAGCGTGAAGTCGCCCGTGACCGGCGCGGAGACAAAATGACCGTCATCGCTGGTGCCGTTGAAGCCATCGGCGGAAGCCGTCACGGTGTACACGCCGCCCGCGAGTTCATCGCTTCCTTGCGTGGCCGTGAAGCCAATCGTGCGCCCGAGCAACACCGGCAACGGGCCGGGCGTGAGCGTCACGTTGTCGATGGTCGC
>JANNGC010000205.1:0-11232 GCA_031380445.1 Pedosphaera sp. | reverse complement strand
GTGTTGGTGCCGACGTTGTTCGTGGGATTCGGATCGCCCGTGGGAGAATTCGCCGACGCGCGATTCAGCAAGGAGCCGCTGGCCGGAGCAGCCACCGTGACGGTGAAGTTGGTCACGCCGCCGGAGAGCAGCGTGGTCGCGGGCCACGTCACAATGTTGTTGGTGTCGAGCGCGCCGCCGCTGCTGGCGCTGACGAACGTGGCGTTCGTCGGCAGATTATCCTGCGCGATGATGTTGCTCGCGATGGACGGGCCGAAGTTCGTCACGTTGATCGTGTAGGTGACATTCGCCCCGGCCAGCACGGTCGCGGGACCCGTCTTCGCCACCGCCACATCGGCTTGCGGCGTCACCGTCGTGGTGGCAATCGCACCGCTCGCGCTGCCGTTGTTGTTCGAGAGATCGGGATCCGGCGTGAGCGAGGCGCCTGCTGCTGTGTTGGTCAGCACGCCGCTGGGCGGCGCGGTGACGGTGATGGTGAAGTTCGTGCCTGCGCCGCTCGCCAGTGTGATCGCGGGCCAGGTGACGTCGCCGCCGGACTGTGAGCCGCCGCCGGTCGTGCTGACAAAACCAACGCCAGCGGGAAGGGCATTCGTCGCGAGCACGTTCGTCGCCACGGACGGGCCGAGGTTCGTGATGCTGACGGTGTAAGTGTAGTTGCCGCCCGCCAAGACCGTGCTCGGGCCAGTGACCGTGACCACCACATCCGCTTGCGGCGTGACGGTCGTAGTCACGAGTGCGCCGGTGTTGGTGCCCACGTTGTTCGTGGGATTCGGATCGCCCGTGGGCGAAGTCGCGGACGCGCGGTTCAACAGCGAACCGCTCGCGGGAGCCGTGACGGTGACAGTGAAGTTCGTCACTCCACCCGAGAGCAGCGTCGTCGCGGGCCACGTCACGATGTTGCTCGCGCCCAAAGTTCCGCCGCTGCTCGCGCTCACGAACACGGCGTTCGTCGGCAAATTGTCCTGCGCGATCACGTTGCTCGCCGTGGACGGGCCGAGGTTCGTGATGCTGATGGTGTAGGTAAGATTTCCTCCCGCGAGCACCGTGGCCGGGCCGGTCTTGCCGACCGCGACATCCGCTTGCGGTGTGACGGTGGTGGTGACTTGCGCGCCGGTATTCGTGCCGACGTTGTTCGTCGGATTCGGATCGCCCGTCGGCGAAGACGCGGACGCGGTGTTGAACAACGAACCGCTCGCGGGGGCTGTGACCGTCACGGTGAAGGTCGCCGTCGCGCCGGGCAACAACGTGGTGGCAGGCCACGTCACGACGTTGCCGCCGCCGAGTGTGCCACTGCCGCTCGCGCTCACGAACGTCGCGTTCGCGGGCAGCGCGTCCACCGTCACGATGTTGCTCGCCGTGGACGGCCCGAAGTTCGTGACGTTGATCGTGTAAGTGAAGTTCGCACCCGCGAGCACCGTCGCCGGACCACTCTTGCCGACGGCCACGTCGGCCTGCGGCGTGACGGTCGTGGTCACGACAGACTCGACGTTCGTGCCGACGTTGTTCGTGGGATTCGGATCGCCGGTGGGCGAAGTCGCGGAGGCGCGATTGACCAGCGAGCCGCTGGCCGGAGCCGTGACCGTGACGGTGAAATTCGTCGTCGCACCGGACAACAACGTCGTCGCAGGCCACGAGACGATGTTGCCGCCGCCCAAAGTTCCACCGCTGCTCGCGCTGACGAACAGCGCCGTCGCCGGAAGATTATCCTGCGCCACGATGTTGCTCGCCGTGGACGGGCCGAAGTTCGTGACGCTGATCGTGTAAGTGAGATTGCCACCCGCCAGAACCGTCGCCGGACCAGTCTTCGCGACCGCGACATCCGCCTGCGGCGTGACGGTGGTGATGACGACCGCTGTGCTGGCGCTGCCGTTGTTGTTCGACGGGATCGGATCGGGCGTGATCGAAGCGCCCGCCGCGCGATTGGTCAGCGAACCGCTCGGCGGCGCGGTGACGGTGATGGTGAAGTTCGTGCCTGTTCCCGCCGGGAGATCAATCGTGGGCCAGGTGACGGTGCTGCCGGTGTTCGTGCCGTCGCCGCTGGTGCTGACGAAGATCACGCCGCCGGGCAGCGTATTGGTCGCGAGCACATTCGTCGCGCCGGACACGCCGAGGTTGGTGACGCTGACAGTGTAAGTGTAGCTGCCGCCCGCGAGGACGTTGGTCGGGCCGCTCACGGTGACGACGACATCGGCCTGCGGCGTGACGGTGGTGGTGACTTGCGCGCCGGTGTTCGTGCCGACGTTGTTGGTCGGATTCGGATCGCCGGTCGGCGAAGTGGCGGAGGCAAAGTTCGTGAACGTGCCACCCGCCGGAGCGGTGACGGTGAGCGTGTAATTCGTGCGCGCGCCGGAGAGCAGCGTGAGCGCGGGCCACGAGACCAGGTTGTTCGTTCCCAACACACCGCCGCTATTCGCGCTGACGAACGTGAGTTCGATCGGAAGTGAATCGCCCGCCACGACATTGCTTGCCGTCGAGGGGCCAAGGTTCGTGATGCTGATCGTGTAGCTGAAATTGGAACCCGCGAAGACCGTGGCCGGGCCGCTCTTGCCCACCGCGACATCGGCCTGCGGCGTGACGGTGGTGAGGACAATGGCGGTGCCCGCGCTGCCGTTGTTGTTCGCGACCACGGGGTCAGGAGTCGTCGCTGCGCCGGACGCGCGGTTCGTGAGCGAGCCGCTGGCGGGCGCAGTGACGGTGACGGTGAAAGTTGTCGTGCCGTTCGCCGCGAGCGTGATCGTGTTGAACGTCACCGTGCTGCCGCCGACCGACGCGACACCGGTGCCGCTGACGTAGGTGACGCCCGCCGGGAGCAAGTTGGTGGCGATGATGTTCGTGGCCGTGGCCGGCCCGAGATTCGTGACCGTGATCGTGTAAGTGTAATTCGCGCCCGCGAGCACGGTGGCCGGGCCGCTGACGTTAACCGCGACATCGGCCTGCGGCGTGACGGCGGTGACGACGCGCGAATTGGTGCTGCTGCCATCGTTGTTGCCAGGCGTGGGATCAACGTTGTCGGCCTCGCCGGAAGCGGTGTTCGTGATCACGCCGCCGATGGGCGCGGTGACGGTGACGGAATAGTTCGTGCGCGCGCCGGACGCGAGATTCGTGAGGACGGGCCAGGTCACCATGTTGTTGGACAAGGTGCCGCCGCTGCTCGCGCTGACAAACGTGACGGCCGCAGGGAGCGTGTCGCTGATCGCGACGTTAACCGCCGTGGCCGGGCCGTTGTTCGTGACGTTGATGGTGTAAGCAATCGCGCTCTGCGAAGTCGTGGTCGCGGGACCAGTCTTCGCGACGACGAGATCAGCGAGACCGCCGACGGGCGCGTTGCCGCCGAACTCGGAGGTGTTGCCCGCCGCGTCCGTGGCCGTCGCGGTGAGCACGGTGCCGACGCTGACGCCGGGCGGCAGCGGAAGGGTGAAGCTGAAGCGCGCGGTGTTGTCGGTGCCTTGATTGACGCCGTGGATCGCGCCGGAGTAGGTGCCGCTCGTGGCGTCCGCGTCGCTCAGGCCTTCGGTCACGGTGGCGAGATAGGTGCGGCCTTCGCCGAAGCCGCTCAGATCGGGCTCGGCGATGAACAATTCGATGACCGAGCCGGGCCGCGCGTAGCCGCTGAGGACGAGGTTCGCGCCGGAGATGACGGCGTTGGTGATGACGGGCGAGTTGAAGAGCGTGTTGCCGCCGGTGTCGCTGTCGTTGAGATCGTTCAGCGTCACGCCGTTGTTGTTGAGGTCAATGCCGAGGCCGCCGTTCGAGAAGATGGAGTTGCGGCGAATCTGATTGCCCACATTCGTCGTGCCGGTGACGGCGATGCCTGCGCCAGTGTTGAACGCGATGAAGTTCGCCGCGCCCGCCGCCGTGCCGCCGATGACGTTGTTCGTGGCGTTGGTGGCGATGAGCAGGCCGGTGCCGTTCGGCAACGCGATGAGACCGGTCGGGTCCGCGCCGAGGACGTTGGCGGCGATGGTGTTGTTCGTGCCGCCCGCGAGGACGACGCCGCTGCCGCTGAAACTGTGAATGGCCACGCCGCGCAGCGTGCTCCCGCTGGAGTTGAAGATCAGGCCGTTCGCACCCGCGCCGGCATTCACGCCGCTCAGACGGACGAGCGGCGTGCCCGCGTAGCCCGGCACCGTCGTCGCATCAAAAAGCACCGCGTCCGTGATCGCCGGCAGCGGCGTGGACGGCGCGAGCGTGCGGAAGCCGCCCACGGTGAAATCATACGCCGGGTTCAAGCCCGGCGAGGCGGAGCCGTCCGGGATCATGATGACCGCGCGGTCGAGTCCGACGAGCGCGTTCACGTTCGTGATGAACTGGCGCGCGCTGCCCTGGCCCGTGCTGTTGGTGCTGACGATGGTGTTGAAGTTGAAGCCGAAGTCCACGCCGCCCGTGTAGAGGTTGTTCGTGACGCCCACGGCCGAGACGGATTGCGCGCCGGTGAACACGGTGTTGCCGGGATCGGTCACGCCGGGATTCGCGCCGCCGACGAGATTCACGAGGTCCGCCGCCGCGCCGCTGCTGGCGTCGGTGCGGAAGGTCTGTACGGGCAAAAGTCCGGGCGTGCCGCCGCCCGCGCGCGAGGAGACGACGCTGCTGTTCACCACGCGCACGGAGTAGGCGGCGGCGGAAATGTTGCTGAAGACGTAAGCGCCGCCCGCGTCGGTGAGCGTGGCGGCAAGGAAATTGTTCAACGGCCCGTAGAGTTCCACCCGCGCGTTCGCGAGACCGACGCCGGCGGAGGAAACGTAATTGCGCCCCGCGCCGCCCGCGTAATTCACGTCTTCAAACACGCGCCCGAAAATGCCGGCGTCCACCTGCACCTCCGCCGCCGTCGAGGCGCTGGCGAAGGCGACGCCGGTGACGAGCGCGCTGTAGGAAAGCGTGGCCTGGTTCGTGATACGCAGCCCGTGCGTCGCGTTTGTGCCGACGCGCACGAGGAAGGACATCGTGGTCGCTTGATTGGTGCTGAGCGTGCCGCCGTTCGTGCCGTTCGCGCCCATGCCGAGACGCACGATGAGCACGCCGTTCGTGAAGTCCATTTGATCACTGTCCGCCGCGTCCGTCTTCACGCCGACGTTCGCGCCGCCCGTGATTTGAAAGGAGTTCGAGACATAGACCGTGCCGGGCGGAACGGGATCGATGAGGAAAACATTCGTGGCCCAGTCGCCACCGGAGTTGGTCACGCTCAGGTTGTAGATCAACACGTCGCCGGGATTGACCGCGCCGCCGTTCAGGTCGCTGACCGTTTTCGGAATGGTGATCTGCGGCGCGTAGAGTTCCGTCGCGAAGGCCACCGCACCGGGATAATACGTTTCGCCGCCCGTGGTGAGCGTGATGGTCGCGCTGGTCGCGGTGTTGGTCAGCACGCCGGTGGCGTCGAGGACTTTGATGTCGTAGCCGAGCTGGTTGGTGTAGTCGGGATTCTTCGCCGAGACGCGCGTGCCGAGGCGCGAGATGGTGCTGTTGAACACGTCGTTGGTCGGCGTGGACGAGTCGAAGACGGCCGGCAAGCGCACGCCGTTCAAACGCATCTGGTCGCCGGTGTAGACGCCGCCGGACAGTCCGCTGTCGCCCTCGTAGGCCACGACGCCGATGCGCGTGACCACGGAGTTGAACTGCGGCGTGGTGAAGCCGCTGATCGGGATGTCCACGATGTTGGTGCCCTGGACGTTCGCGTAGCCGTCGTAGAGCGCGATGTTGCGCGGCGGCGCGGCGGGGTCGGTGTGGGCGATGACGATGGACCAGCCGGCGAGGGTGTTGTTGCCGGTGCTGGATTGGACGTTGGCCACCTGGTACGTGCCGGAGCCGTTGGTGCGGACGAAATCAGTGATGTCACGCGAACCCTGGTATCGGTTGCCGCCGGATTCCAGATCCAGCGTGGTGTTGGTGATGGAAACATAGGCGCCGCCGTTGAACGAAATCAGCACTTGGCCGCGCAGGGCGGCGTTCGGAGCGCCCTCGGCACCGGCGTTGCCGGCGTTGGTGCCCGCGCCCCAGTACAGTTTGGCGAACATGACCGCGCCGTTCGTGGGCAGCGTGAAGTTCGCGGCGCTGGAGGTGAAGGTGTTCGTGTCGCTGTCCACGTCCACACGCGCCATCCAGTTGGCGTTGTTGACGAGGAGGTTGGTGGCGGCGGTGTTCGCCCGCACCGCGCCGTTGGAACTGGTGTGCAGGGTGTTGCCGATGATGGCGATGTCCGCCTGCTTGTTCGTGGTGAAGAGGAGCGAGAACGGGCGCACGACCTGCGCGTGCGCCGCCAGCGCGCCAGCCATTACGAGGAGTGCCGCCGCGAGAAATTTATTCAGGCGGCAAAGAATGTTGGAGCGAAGTGGGGAAGCATTCATGGGTTTGGCTGGCTACGGGTTCGATCAGGTTTCTCATCCCGCCCCGCACGCACTGCGAGAAGGATGACGCGGCGGCGGGACCGGCTGCACGACGTGCCCGTGCGAGCCAGACCCAGGCTGGATCAGCCGGGGCCGTGCTCGTGCTCAAAGGCGTTGCGTGAAGGCCGTTCATGTTCGTCGCGAGACAAGCCATCGGCATCCGCCCCGCGAAGCTGTAGGATAAATTTACCCGCGCTGTGGGAATCGAGAGCATCTCGACACAGTTGTGAGCCGGCACTCTCAGACGTCCACCCTCCTGGCCGCAGTGCGTGTACGAATTTTCTTTTGTGTCTTTCGCCGGCCCAGCCAATGTCTCGCCCCGTGTTTCCCGTGCGCCGCGCTGTCATTGATGTCGGAACCAACTCCGTGAAGTTGTTGGTCGCCGACGTGGGCGCGGATTTTGTCACGCCGGTTTTGGAGGAGAGCGAGCAGACGCGGCTCGGGCGCGGTTTCTACGAGACGAATCAGCTTCAGCCCGAGGCCATCGCCGACACGGCGCGCGCAGTGGCGGACTTCGCGGCGCTGGCGCGCGAGAAACATTCTTCTCCGCCGCGCGTCATCGCCACCAGCGCGGCCCGCGACGCGCGCAACCAGTCCGAACTCCTCGACGCCATCACCCGCGCCTCCGGTCTCGCGGTGGAAATCATCAGCGGCGAACAGGAGGCCGACTGGGTCTATGCCGGCGTGCGCTCGGACCCGAAGCTCGCGGGGCAGCGGCTGCTCATTCTCGACGTGGGCGGCGGCAGCACGGAGTTCATCCTCGGCGATAGCGCGCACCCGCAGTTCAGCCGCAGCTTCCCGCTCGGCAGCGTGCGCTTGCTCGAACAGCAGCGCCCGTCCGATCCGCCCACGCCGGCGGAACTCGCCAACTGCCGTGCCGCGCTGAAAAACTTCTTCGCGGAACACATCACGCCCGCCGTCGCGCCCGCGCTGGCGGACGGTTCGCCCGGTGTGCGGCTCATCGGCACCGGCGGCGCGGCCACCATTCTCGCGCGCATGGAATACTCACTCGACAAGTACTCGCGCCACGCCATCGAGGGCGCGCGTCTGCCGCGTGAATCCGTCGAGCGTTGGATGGAGAAACTCTGGGCCATGCCGCTGGCGGAGCGCCGCACCATCGTGGGCCTGCCGAAGAAACGCGCGGACGTGATTCTCGCGGGGCTGGCGATTTACGAGGCGGTGCTCGAGGAGTTTGCTTTCACCGAACTGCACGCGAGCACGCGCGGCCTGCGTTTCGCGGCGGTGTTGCAACCGGCGGGACAGTGAGACGGGACCGGTCGCTGTTCAACGCCGCCGCATTCTTCCCGGTCGTTGCCGACCATCCCCTCGTGAAACCTGCCACGATCCGAACAGCTTCCAGTGGATGGTGCGCTCCGATGCGCTCTCCTACGACGACGAAGAGTGACCGTGAGGCCGTCGCTCCCGGTGCTGGCCTCGGGGCGGTTGGTTCAGATAGCCTGCCGGCACGGGTGACGGGAAAACAGCGGCGGACGAGTTCTGGATTGTGAATGCGGTCAACAAATGTTCGGTGTGTTATCGCGAGCGGCCCGAGGGGCTGGCGGACGGGATGTGTCCGGAGTGCTTCGGCAGCCGGGTGCCGGGCGGAGCGAACCCGGCGCCGGCGGCGACAATCCGCCTGACGATTCCCGAGGGCCTTGAGGACACCGATGCGGAATTCATGCCGGGCACGAGCCAGACCTTTGGCGATTACGAACTGCTCGGCGAGATCGCACGCGGCGGCATGGGCGTGGTCTTCAAGGCGCGGCAACGGTCGCTCAACCGCGTCGTCGCGCTGAAAATGATCCGCAGCGAAAGGCTCGCGGGCGCGGACGACATCCGCCGCTTCCATGTCGAAGCCACGTCGGCGGCCCAGCTCAATCACCCCAACATCGTGGCCATTCACGAGGTCGGCGAAGTGGACAGCCAGCACTTCTACTCGATGAACTTTGTCGCGGGGCAGAGCCTGTCCGACTTGGCCCGCGAGCACACGCTGGCTCCGCGCCAGGCGGCGCGTTACGTGGAGAAGATTGCCCGCGCCATCCACTACGCACATGGCCGGCAGATTCTGCATCGCGATCTCAAGCCCGCCAACGTGCTCATTGATCAGGATGACGAGCCACAGGTGACCGACTTCGGTCTCGCGAAGGTGATGCAGACGGAAACCGGCGCGACCTTGAGCGGCACGGTCATGGGTTCGCCCAGCTACATGCCGCCCGAGCAGGCGCGGGGCGACATTCGCGCGGTGGCTGTGCGGAGCGATGTGTACGGGCTGGGCGCGGTGCTTTACGAACTGCTCTGCGGCCGCCCGCCGTTCCGGGCGGAGACGCCGTTGGAGACTTTGCGGGAGGTTCTGGAAAAAGATCCGGTCGCGCCGCGCCTGCTGCATCCCAAACTGCCACGCGACCTCGAAACCATCTGTCTCAAGTGCCTGGAGAAGCCGCGTGAACGGCGCTACCCGACCGCGCTTGAACTGGCGAATGAGCTGCACCGGTTCCTGAACAATGAGCCGATCTCCGCGCGACCCGTGAGCGCGCCGGAACGCGTGTTCCGCTGGTGCCGGCGCAAGCCCGCGCTGGCTGGCCTGGGCGCGGCGGCGTTGCTGCTGTTGATCATGATCGGCGTCGGCTCGCCCATTGCGGCGTTTCGGATCAACCGCGCGCGTGTCGTGGCCGAGGCTGGCGAATTGAAAGCGCGCCGCAATGCCTTCGGCGCGGACATGGGCGTCGTGCAGCAGGCCATCGATCAGCGGCGCTTCAAATACGTCCGGCAGTTGCTGGAGTCGCACCGGCCCGCCGCCGGCCAGATGGATGTGCGCGGCTGGGAGTGGCGGTATCTCTGGGAACAGTGGCGCGGCCCGCCCGTCACCCCGCTCGCCCGCCACGCCGGCCCGATTTCCGGGATCAATGTCTCTCCAGACGGGCGTTGGATTGCGTCGCTGGACAACACCGGCACGTTGAAACTCTGGAACGTGCCCGAACAACGGGAGGTGCTGGAAATCCCAGGCTGCGCCGGGCCGCCACCCGCGCTCTCGGACAAACTTCTCGCGGCCTTTGGCGCCGATGGCCTGATCCGCTTCTGGTCGCTGGCAACGCTGGAGAGCATCGGGCCACCCATCAAGAATCCGGGCGGTTGGAGTTCGATCGAGTTTCATCCCAGCGGTGAAAGTCTGATCGCCTATGGCGGGACGCGCCTGCAAATCTGGAGCGTGGCCTCGCGCCAGATGATCAGCCAACACACCGTGCCGCGTGGAAAGATCATCGCCTTGTCGCGCGACGGCGCGACGCTGGCCGTGAGTTCCGGCCAACGGGAGATCACTGTCTGGAAGGCCGGCACCGGCGACTCCCAAGTTTTCGTGTCCGGCCATGTCTTCAGCGGGCATCCCTTGTCGCTGGCGCTGTCGGGCGATGGGCGAACGCTCGCCGCCGGGGTGGCGTTTGGCGTGGGCACGGATTATCGCGTGCAGGTCTGGGATCTGGAAACCGGGCTTCAGACGACCAACTTCCCGGCGCACCTGGATCAAGTGACCTCGGCCAAGTTCTCCGCCGACGACTCCCACCTGGTCACCACGAGCTGGGATGAAATGATCGAGGTGCGAGAGCGGGGAACGTGGCGGACGGTGGCGATGCTGAAGGCGGGTGACGACCCAAACGCTATCCGGCTCCTGCCGCAGGCCGGACTGTTGCTGACCGGCGGAAAAGATGGCCAGGTCAAGGCCCGTGAAATGCACACGGCCTTTCCCTTACGCGACAAAGTCAGTTTGGAGCTGGCCTCGGAAATAATTTCGGAAGAACGCGGCGGCATCGCCCCGGATGCGTCGGTGGTCGCGGCGCTGCACGCGAATGGAACCGGCGTGCTGATCGATCCGCGCGCCGGAGGCTGGCGAAAAGAACTCGCGCTGCCGCTGACGAATGTCACCAAGATCGCCGTCGGTCCCGCCGGCCGGTGGCTGGCCGTGGAGAGTGACGAAGGACTCGACGTGTGGGAAACGGCCGGAGCGACGCGCGTGGCCGCGCTCGAGCCGCCCGGCAACAACCGCTGGTCGCGCCTGGCGTTTTCGTCCGATGAGCGCTGGCTCGCGGGCACCATGAACCGCAGCCACACCTTTCAGCTCTGGCCGCTGACCCCGCCGTACGAACCGAAAGTCTGGCACGAACCGCCCACGGGTGTGGTCACGGTGCTGTTCTCGCCCGACAGCACGCAACTCGCCTTCGGCCACAGCAACGGCACGATTTCCGTCTGGGAAGTTTCCTCGGGCCGCCGGCTCGTGGCCTTGGCCGGCCACGAGGGGCAGATCAATCGCGTGGCCATCTCGCGCGACGGCCAGCGTCTCGGCTCCACGAGCTACGACGCCACGGTGCGCGTTTGGGATCTCGCCACGCGCCGGGAAATCGCACGCTTTCGCGGGAGCCGCACCAGTTTCTTCCGCGTCTCGTTCTCACCGGACGGACGGCGCCTGCTTGTGAACGAATGGAGCGACGCGCTGCTCTTCGATCTGGACGCGAACCGGCAGGTGGCCCGACTGCAAAGTTTCACGCCCCTCTTCCTGGATGAAGACACCGTCCTCGGCCTGAGCGAGAAGGAGCTGTGGCACTGGCGTCCGCCCACGCTGGAGACGATTGATGCGTCGGCCTTGGGGCAAAATCCCTGAGGGAGCGCGGGCTTCAGGCCTGGTCATTATCCACCTCTGGGCGGGCCTAATCCTGAAAGGATTGCATCATCCAGCCCAGGGTTGCGCCGCCGGGGCGCTACCCTGGGTGAGATATTCCAGAAACTTTCCCAACCCTGAGAGGGTTGTATCACCGCCGGAGCGCACGCCGACGAACGATGCAACTCTTTCAGAGTTGATGAATTCATC
>JANNGC010000182.1:0-1865 GCA_031380445.1 Pedosphaera sp. | reverse complement strand
GATGCCACCTTCGCCATCGATCTGCGCGAGGACGCGGCGGCGGCCGCGCTTTTGCGAGAGCACAAAATGGAGCCGGGCAAGTTCCTCTGCGCGATCCCGCGTTTGCGCTGGACGCCGTATTGGGAGATCCATCCCGAGACGACGAAGCCGAATCCCGAACGCATCAAGGTGAACGAGGAGTTTGCCGAGAAGGACCACGCCAAGTTGCGCGAAGGCATCACGGCCTGGGTGCGCGAGACGAAGATGCGCGTGCTGCTTGCGCCGGAGATGACCTACGCCGTGCCGCTCCTGCGCCCGCTCCTTTACGACAAGCTGCCTGCCGACGTGAAGCCGCACGTCAGCTACCTGAGCCGCTATTGGCTCACCGCCGAAGCGTGCAGCGTGTATGCGCAGGCGGCGGCCATCGTGAGTCTCGAACAGCACTCGCCCATCATGGGCATCGCGGCCGGAGTGCCCTCAGTGCTCGTGCGCCAGCCCACCGACACGCGCAAAGGCCGGATGTGGTATGACCTCGAGATGAATGACTGGGTCTTTGAAATCGACGACACCACCGGCATGCAGATCGCCGCGCGTCTCGTGCATATCGGCCGCGATCTCCCCGCCGCCCGCGAGGCTGCGGCAAAGGCTCGCGCGTATTCCCGCGAACGCATGGCCGCCATGATCGCCGCCATTCCGTAAGGCCCGATGAGCTCGGGCTGATGTTAAAACTGGATTGAGATGAATGTCGTCCCGTCAAATGAATCCAAGATGACCATGCGCGCTGTCCTGATTTTGAACTTGTGCCTCGCCGTTTCTGCGGCTGTGGCCGGCCAGCCCGCGCCCGTGGACTACGGGCGCGACGTCCGCCCCATCCTTTCCGAGAATTGTTTCTTCTGCCACGGCCAGGACGCCAACAAGCGCAAGGCCAAGCTGCAACTCCACACGCTCGCCGGGCAGCGCACCAATGACGTGGTCGTGCCCGGACAGTCGGAGCAGAGCGAACTGGTGAAGCGCATCTACACCACGAATGCAGATGACCAGATGCCGCCGGCGGATTCGCATCGCACGCTCACCACCACGCAGAAGGATTTGCTCAAACGCTGGATCGCGGAAGGCGCGTCCTTCGGCGGGCATTGGGCTTTCAATCCGCCACAGCGCGCTTCCTTGCCCAAAGTGCAGGACACGAAATGGGCCCGTGGCGGCGTGGACCGTTTCGTTCTCGCACGTCTGGAGGCGGAGGGTTTGAAACCATCGCCGGAAACGCGCCCAGAAGCCTGGTTGCGGCGCGCAAGTTTTGACCTCATCGGTCTCGCGCCGACGGTTGCGGAACTCGACGCCTTCGCCTCCGACGTGGCGAAGCGCGGCGAAAAAGCCTACGGCGCGGCGGCAGATCGCCTCCTCGCCTCGCCGCGTTTCGGCGAGCGGCTCGCGCAGGAATGGCTGGATGCGGCGCGCTACGCGGACACGCACGGTTTCAACAACGACTCAGCGCGCACCATGTGGCGCTGGCGCGACTGGGTGATTGAGGCGTTCAACAAGAACCTGCCCTACGACCGTTTTCTCACCGAGCAGCTCGCGGGTGATCTGCTGCCGCAGCCGACGCTGGAGCAGAAAATCGCCACGGGCTTCGGCCGCAACCACGTCATTAACTCCGAGGGCGGCATCATCGACGAGGAATACCGCGTTGAGTATGTCGTGGACCGCGTCCGCACGCTGGGCATGGCCACGCTCGGCCTTTCACTGGAGTGCGCGCGCTGCCATGACCACAAGTTCGACCCCATCACGCAGCGTGATTACTACGGCTTCTTCGCCTTCTTCAACCAGGTGCCGGAGATCGGCGAGGATGGCCGCGTGGCCAACGCCGTGCCCTTCATCCCCGCGCCGAC
>JANNGC010000179.1:0-4908 GCA_031380445.1 Pedosphaera sp. | reverse complement strand
CTCTAGGCGCTTCAGACGTCAAATTCACGAAGCTGCCACCCAGCCTATCGGGCGTTTCCGCCGCGACGGCTTTTCCATTCCCACTGACGCGGGCGGGTGGGCTTGGGATTTCCGGGGCCGGACTGAGGAGGACGGTTGCCTCCGCCTTGCTGCTGTTGAGGAGCGGGGCCGTGCCGGCGCGGAGCTTGTTGACCGGGACGTTGCTCGGGCCGGAAAGCCGGGGCCGAGGCGCGGTAATCAAATCCTTCCGCCTGCTTGCGCACAATGCCGCGACCGATGAAGCGTTCGAGCTGGCGCAACGAATCACGATCTTCGGGCGTCACAAAACTGATCGCGTCACCCACGGCTTGCGCGCGGCCCGTGCGACCGATGCGATGCACGTAATCTTCGGAGTGCATCGGGAAATCGTAATTCACCACATGCGAGATGCCGTCCACGTCGATGCCGCGCGCGGCGATGTCCGTGGCCACGAGCACGCGCACGGTCCCGGATTTAAAATCCTTGAGCGCGCGCAAGCGCTGGCTCTGCGAACGGTTCGCGTGCAGTGCGGCGGTGCGAATGCCCTGCTGCTCGATCTGGCGTGCGATCCGGTCCGCGCCGTGTTTGGTGCGCGAGAACACCAGCACCATGTTCAGCTTGTTGTCGCGCAGCAGATGCGTGAGCAGCGACATCTTCAGATGTTGCGGCACCTCGTAAATGAACTGGGTGACGGTCTCGGCGGGATTCGAACGGCGGCCGATCTGGATCAGCTTCGGTGAGTTTTGAAACTCCTTGGTCAGTGATTCGATCTCCCGCGACAACGTGGCCGAGAAGAGCAGCGTCTGGCGTTGCTTCGGCAGTGCGCGCACGACTTGGCGAATGGACGGCAGGAAGCCCATGTCGAGCATTCGATCCGCTTCGTCGAGCACGAGAAATTCGAGGGCCGCGAAATCGCCGCAGTGCCGTCACATCAAATCGAGCAGCCGTCCCGGCGTGGCGATGATGATGTCTGCGCCTTCGCGCAGCGCGCGCATTTGCGGTTGCTCGCCCACGCCGCCATAGACGGTCGCGACGCGCAGCGAGAGATGCTTGGCATACGCGCGGACGTTTTCATCGATCTGCACGACCAGTTCGCGCGTCGGGGCCATGATGAGCGCGCGGATGCGCCGGCGCGGTTCTGGCGGGCGTCCTGCGAGCAGGGTGAGCATCGGCAGCGTGAAGGCTGCCGTTTTGCCTGTGCCTGTCTGCGCGATCCCGATCAAATCCTGACCCGCCAGCACCGGCGGAATGGCCGTCGCCTGAATCGGCGTCGGCTCGGTGTAGCCCGCCTCCTGCACCGCCTGTAAAACCCGGTCGTTCAGACCCAAAGCACGAAATGGCATAAATCTTTTTCTGCGACACGCCTCAGCGCAGCCGCCACGTAATCCGGCCCTTGTTCAAATCGTAGGGCGACATTTCCATCTTTACGCGGTCGCCAGTCGTGATGCGCACCCAGCGCTTGCGCATCTTGCCGCAAATCGTGGCCAGCACCACATGCTTGTTCTGCAACTCCACGCGAAACATCGTGCCCGCGAGCACGGACGACACGACGCCTTCCACTTCGATATGCTGTTCTTTTGATTCTTTCATTCGGCCTTTCGGAAAACGGTCTGCGGGGAAAACAAGCGTGCCGTCCCGCAAACCGATCGAGGACAGGGCTGGAAAAGAAAAAAGCGAGGCCCGGCGCAACCGGGCCTCGCTCGTGAAAATCTATCGATTAGTAGCGACCACGGCCACCGCCACCGCCGCCGCCACCGCTGCGTTCGCGGCCACCACCGCCGCCGCCGCCGCCGCCGTATCCACGACCGCCACCGCCGCCGCCGCCGAAACCGCCGCCGCCGCCCGGACGTTCTTCACGGGGCTTGGCTTCGTTCACGGTCAACGCGCGTCCGTCCATTTCCTTGCCGTTCAGCGCAGCAATGGCCGCCTGGGCTTCCGCCGGCGAGCTCATCGTCACGAAGCCGAAACCGCGCGGACGGCCGCTCATGCGGTCCATCATCAGGTTGGCTTCCACGACGGTGCCGTGCGCGGCAAAGGCGTCTTGGAGGTCGTTTTCAGTGGTGTTGAAGGAAAGATTTCCCACGAACAATTTGTTACTCATACTTTGTGATGTCACTAGACTAACCCTTTGGTTTCAGACTGTTCCCGACTATCGGGTTTCTAATCATCACTGAACTGAGTTCACTTGAGGATTTACCAGGCCTTGAAACGGACAAGCAATCTACGGACGGGCGGACAATCGCGGTTTCCGGGCGGATAGCAAACTATTACTTCGGTTTTTTTGGGGCGCATTTGCCAATCAATTCAAGGTTTGTTCCCCGATTTGACGTGCGCCTGCTTTCGTTTATCCATCCCGCGCGATTGTTTGAACTTTGAACCTATGACTACGAAAACTTCTTCTCCGCTGCTCCTCAGTTCTTTTCAGATGGGCGATCTCACTTTGAAAAACCGAGTTGTCCTCGCACCGCTCACTCGTGCCCGGGCTGGTGTCGCGCGGGTGCCGAATGCGCTGATGCGCGACTACTACAGCCAGCGCGCGGGTGCTGGGTTGCTCATCACCGAGGCCACGGTCATCTCCGAGCAGGCCATTGGGTGGCAGCAATCGCCCGGCATTTACACCGACGCGCAGACGGCGGGCTGGCGGCAGGTGACGGAAGCGGTGCATGAGAAGGGCGCGCCGATTTTCCTCCAGCTCTGGCACAAGGGCCGTTCCTCGCACAGCACCTTCCGCGAGGATCGTTCACTGCCGGTTGCGCCGTCCGCCATCAAGCTCAACGGCGATTACATTCACACGCCGACCGGCAAGCATCCTTACGAAACGCCGCGCGCACTCGAAAAGCACGAGGTGCCGCTCGTCGTCGAGGATTACCGCCGCGCCGCACAACGTGCCAAGGACGCGGGCTTCGACGGCGTGGAAATTCACGGCGCGAATGGCTACCTCATCGATCAATTTCTCCAGTCGCGCACGAATCAGCGCACCGACCGCTACGGCGGCTCGGTCGAGAATCGCGTTCAGTTCCTGCGCGAAGTCACCGAGGCCGTGCTCACCGTCTGGCCGGCGGCCCGCATCGGCGTGCGGCTTTCGCCGAACGGCAATTTCAATGACATGGGTTCGCCGGATTTTCGCGAGACCTTCCTCGCCGCTGCGGCTGAACTGAACCGCCACGGTCTCGCCTACCTGCATGTCGTGGACGGACTGGGCTTCGGCTTCCACAAGCAGGGCGAGCCGATGACGCTGGCGGAATTTCGCGCCGTCTTCACCGGCCCGCTCATGGGCAACTGCGGCTACACGCAGGAAACCGCCGAGGCCGCCATCGCGGCGGGCCACGCCGACCTCATCGCGTTCGGACGTCCGTTCATCAGCAATCCGGATCTCGCCGAGCGTTTCGCGAACGGCTGGCCTCTCGCACCCACCGCGCCGATGAGTGACTGGTATTCGTTCGAGCCGAAAGGCTACGCGGATTTCCCCGCCTATCGCGCAGCAGCGTAGGGCGCCCGGGTGATTCAGAAGGGCTGGCCCAGCAACTCCGCCACCCGCTCGCGCGCTGTAGCCAGTCCTTTGTAAGCCGTCACTTCCGCCGCCATCGTGCGCAGCGCGCGAGCCAGTCGCTCCGCTGTCGTGGCATCTTGTTTCACTTCCGCCAGTGAGTGCATGGTGATGCGGATGGCGAACAGCACGCCGCAGCTGGCGGGCAAGGCCACCAATGCCTGTTGCTCCACGCGCAACCACACTTCCGCCAGCGTCACCGAATCATCGAGGCGGGGCAGGGGACGTGATGGATGCTGGTTCAACTCGGGCGAACGGCTCAGCCCCCAGTTATGCCGCAGCCACGCCGTGCCCGACGTGAGCCTCGCAAGGAACGCATCAATCTGGCGGCTCAGTTGCACATTCAATCCCGGCACTGGCCCGTGAATGAACTCCAGCGGATGCCCCATCTTCTCAGCCAAATTCCACGACGAAGGAAAGCACACGCAGCCGCCCACGAGTTGAAACCGCCCTGCCGCATCCGGCCGCAGCAACAGGAAATCTGGCTCCAAGATTTCCCCGAGCCGCAGGCCGCGTTCGAGCGGTGCGTTGAGCGCGAAGAGTGATGCGTGTTGTTCCGGCGTGATGCTTCTCCAATCGCTTGCCAGCGCGACGCACTCGTCCAGCAATGCCTCGCTCTCTGGGAGAAATGCGGAATAAGTTTGCGGTTCGTTGCGCAGCCAGCGTCTTCGCTCTTCGGCGAATGCGTCGTGTTGTGCTGTGGGTTGAAAAAATTCCGCCGCCACGCCACGCCGCAATCCCATGTGGAACCGGTAATCTTCCTCGGTAAACAATTCGGACAGATTCATCGAATGCCTGGCATTCAAAGCGCGGAGTTCAATGTCGGCAACTCCTCAAAATAAAAGCGGCGGTCTTTCGACCGCCGCCTGCTGTTTCCGAGATTCTGAATCCGCTCAATACTTCATGTCCGCCACCGTGCGACCGGCCGGGATGAACGGCAGCACATGCTCCGCATACGGCGTGACCACGTCGAGAACGTAGGCCGTCTTCGCCGCGAGCATCCGCTGGAGCGCGGCTTTCAAATCCTTGCGGTAGAGCACGCGTTCGCACGGCACGTTGAAGCTGTTGCACACACGCACGTAGTCGGGATAGACCTGCGCACGGTTGTCGGGATTGCCGAGGTAAGTGTGGCCGCGGTTGCCGGCGAAGAAGTTGTCCTCCCATTGCACCACCATGCCGAGGTGCGGGTTGTTCAGGATGATGGCCTTCGCGGCGATCTTCTCGACGTTCGCGGTGGCGAGTTCCTGGATGTTCATCAGGAACGAGCCGTCGCCATCAATGTCGATCACTTCCTTGTCGGGGCAGGCGACCTTCGCGCCGAGCGCGGCGGGGAAGCCGTAGCC
>JANNGC010000176.1:0-1986 GCA_031380445.1 Pedosphaera sp. | reverse complement strand
CCAGTCGCGTCCTACGACACCTTCGACGGTCGTGGAGACTTACTGCGAGCAGACGTCGCCCATCGCGGCGCTCGCGGGCGCGGCGAGATCGGCGCAGACGCCAGCGCGGCCGGTGCCGTTTAGCGCCACGGTGCGGCCCTTGCCGTACGTCTGCGCGAAGGCGCAGGCCGTGACCAAATCCTGCACTCGCTCCTGCACGTCGGTGCGGTTGTAGCCGGTGAAAAAGTTTTTCGTGTAATCGCGCTTGGCATCCGCCGCGGCGTCGTTGTTGCTGCCGGTCTGGAACAAATCCACGAGCAGCACGGCGACGCTCCGGTCGAGCAACTGTTTCGCGAGTCCCTTCGGCGTGCCGTCAGCGTTCAGGTATCCGGCGCGGCCATCAGGATGCGCGAGCACCGCCATCGTGCGCAGCGTATCGCGGCGCGGCGTGATGAGCGTGACGGGCAAACGGTCGGTGCGACCGGCGCGGCCCAGCGTCAGTTTCGTGGCCGTGTAATTTTCCGCCTTGGTGATTTTGTCCGGCAGCACCATCAGCCCGCGCTCGATGAACTCGACCTGCAACGAGCGTTTCCACATCGGAATCATCTGCTTGCGGTAGCGTTCGAGCAGCGGCGGATTGATGGGCGCGAAAGTCAGCCAGTCATTCGTCGCCGCTTGGATGAGATGCGCGGCCAACTGCTGCTCGGTCACGGCATCGGCAGGAAATTTGCCGTCCTGGAACACGCGCAGCGCGGCGTCCGGTTCTTTGGTGTAAGCCACTTCCTTCAACGCGGACGGCTGCGGCGCGCGCCAGAGTTGCTCGCCGAAGAACTGATACACCGCCTCGCGGCTGGTCTGGTTGTAATTGTGATTGTAGTCGAAGCGCAGGTAGCGCAGGCGGTCGCGCTGGTTCATCAGTGAATACACCTTTTCCACCGCCGGGCCTTCAATGGTCATCGTGGCGCGTGTCCAGTCGCCGGTCGCGCCGACGATGATTTGCGGACGCGGCGCGGCGCAGGCGGCGACTTCCATGTTCGAGTAATCCACGCGCAGCCCGGACACGTTTTCGCACGAGCAGCCGCCTTGCATCGAGTGCGACACCATGACGACGGGCGCGAACGCCGCGAGCCGGTCTTCAATCGCGCCGAGCATGAACGTCTGCGTGCCGCCGCCGGATTCGCCGGTGCAGGCGATGCGTTTCTTGTCCACGTCGCGCAGCGATTCAAGGAAGTCGAGGGCGCGCACGCTGTTCCACGTTTGCAGCCCCATCTGGCTGATGTGCCAGAGCTGGTTGGTGAGGTGATTGGCGAAGTTGCGGTGCGTGGTGTAGCCGGGCTGGCCGGGCGGCTGCGCAAACTGCGTGTCATTGTAGCCCACCATATCCCACGAGAACGCGACCAGGCCTTGCTTCGCGAAGTTGATGCAGCGCGCGGCGATGCTGCCGTCTTTCTCGTCGGCGAAACGTCCTGTGTTCCAATGACCGTGCGGATTCAGCACGGCGGGGAAAGGGCCGCTGCCCTTGCCGACCGGGCGATACAGATTTCCCCCGACGTAAAAGCCGGGATAGCTCTGGAAATAAACCTTCTCGACCGAGTAGCCGTCGCGCTCGATACGCCCGAAGACTTGCGCATTCAACGGCGTCTTCTCCGGCATGGGCCACAAGCCGCAACTCACCAGCACCTGCTCGCGAATGGCCTGCGCGCGCTGTTCCCACTCGGACTTGGTTTTGATGTCGGGGAAGGCGCGCAAGGTGTTCAGCGTTTTCACCGTGGCGGCGCGCTGATCTTTTTCAGGCAAAGCGAGTTCAGCGGCGTGCGCGCTGACGAGCGCGGCGGTGAGCAGAGAGAGAGTCGCAATCGTTTTCATGGAATGGTGGGACGGTAGGGAGGGAGCGCACGGCGCGCATTAAAAAACTGACGGACGCAGTGGAGCGCGGGCTTTCCAGCCCGCAGCAATGCTCAAGCTCGAAAGGCGTTCTTTCCCATTTGACGCGCCCACTCATCGCAC
>JANNGC010000158.1:0-5930 GCA_031380445.1 Pedosphaera sp. | reverse complement strand
CTGCCACAATTCGGAAATCGGGACGGAGTTGCTGTCCAATCCCGTGGTGCCGCCGGTGAAGAGCAAATCGAGACGTCCGTCGTTGTCGTAGTCGCCCCACGCCATCGCGCCTTCATAAACACCGCGCAGGCCCGGGGCCACGCTGTCCGTCACATTCTGAAAACCGCCGTCCACATTTCGCCAGATTTGGACAATGGGCACCTCGCTCGCGTCTTCTCCCGTGAGCACAAAATCCAGCAGGCCGTCGTGGTCGTAATCCGCCCACGACACCGAGGCGAAGCGAACGCCCGGCAGACTCGGCGCAACCAGACTGGTCACGTCCGTGAATTCGGCTCCCGTATTCCGCCACACTTGGGCCACGCCTTCGCCGGCAAGGAGCAAATCCAGGAGGCCGTCGTTGTCGTAATCACCCCACGCCACGTCGGAATGGGCCATGCCCGGCAGACCCGGCGCGACCGTGTCCGTCACGTTCGCGAATCCGCTGCCTGTGTTGTGCCACAACTGCGCGACAGGTTGGTAATTCACATTCACCTCCGGAGCGCCGCCGGTGAGGATGAAATCGAGCAGACCGTCGTTGTCATAATCGCCCCACGCCACGGAGCCGTTGGCCACGCCCGGCAGGCCGGGCGCGACGGTGGCGGTCACGTTCGTCAAAGCCGGTTGCGCCAGGAGCGTGCTGGCCAAGGGCGCAGCCAGCAAAGACCAGAGCAACGCCCAGGCGCCAAAACGTGCGTTGAAGGTACTCATGTGCGTTTTTATCCTGCGAAATGAACGGGACGAATTACCACAATTGAACCGGAGGCGCGGCTCATCCCCCAGATGGTGAAAACACGGCCGGACACGATGCGTAAGAATACGGCTTCGTCCTATCCAGGCGTCGCTGTGGAAAACGCCCTCCGCTCCTGAAGTTGTCGGGCCGGAGTTTCAGGCCGGTCAGCACGCTCGGGCCTTGAGGCTCGACCACACGCTGCACGAGGAGTTCATT
Organism: Pedosphaera sp.; assembly: GCA_031380445.1. Taxonomy (GTDB): domain Bacteria; phylum Verrucomicrobiota; class Verrucomicrobiia; order Limisphaerales; family SIBH01; genus JANNGC01. The sequence goes on along the minus strand of JANNGC010000158.1, from coordinate 4,945 downwards.
CTGGCCCCTGCCGAGCAATGCTCGGCGCTCCGCCGCCCGGCAAACTGACCTGTTGCTCAAAGTCCCAGTGGTAAACCGGCGGACAGGAAAGTCCGCGCCCCTTCAGCTCACCGGAATCAGGGACACCCGCTCGTTCAAATCATTGCGCGTGATGCCCTGCGCACGCGGGTCAAGCGTGAGCACGCCGTCCACCATGAACGCGTAGCGATGATGCCCGTGCTTGAGTTCCACCGTGATGAGCCAGCCGCCGTCGGTCTGCTGCTTGAAGGCGTGCGTGTGCGGGTTCCAATGGTTGAAATCACCGACGAGCGTCACGGACTGGGCGGTGGGCGCGACGCAGATGAAATTCATCGAGCGCATCGGCTTCGTGTAAGGCTTCAGCATAAAAAGTATTTCAGGGAAATTTTCCGGCGTCGTTCAGCCGAGCACGTTCCGCAGCGTGGCCATGGCCGAGTGGCGCAGGTGCTCGGACTGTTTCTCCAGCGCGCCGTACTGGTCGAGCCAGTCGGTGGTGGCGCCGTGCCGCTCGCGCCAGAGCGTCTTGAGCACGCGCTCGGTGCGCTCGACCTGTTGCATGATGGAGGGCAAGGAATCACGTCCCTCGGGCAGATCGGAAATGTGGCCGACGAAAAATTGCGCGATGTGCTTCTTCGTGAAGACCGCTTGCAGCAGCATGACCATCGTTTGCTCGTAGCCGTACCAGCGCTGCTTCAGCGCGTCGTTCAGGAAGCCGTGGCGCACGGCGAAAAACTCGGAGCGCGGGCGCTCGGTGTAGCCGCGAATCTCTCGGGCCTCGGCGGGAAACCAATTGTAGAGCAGCGCGAAGGTGCCGTAGGTGTCAATGAGCTGCTTCGAGTTGTTGTGGTCGGTGGCGATCTCGCCGATGCAGATGTCCTGCTCCAGTTCGACGCAGATTTCCGGCAGGTCATGCAGGCGGCTCAACACTTCCTTGCCCGTGGTGCTGCCGTAGTTGAAGTCGCCGGGGATGAGCCAGTACACGTCGCCCTCGCGCCCGCGATCATGCGCGTGACCGAGGCCGGAGTACCACATTTGGCAGGTGTCCACGCAATACACGTCGAGGATGTCCGAGTGCTTGGCGACGGTGCTCTTGCGAAATTCCTGGAACGCGCGGTCGCCTTCCATCGCCGCCGTGGTCTTGCGATCAATGACCGTGATGGGGCGCGCGTAGGTTTCTTTCTCCGCATCGAGCCGCGCGATGAGTTGATAAAGCTCCTTCAAGTCCGTGTAGCCGGATGGCTGGCGAAACGGGTAAATGATGACGGGATGAATTTTCCCCGCCGGGCCCGCAGAGGCGGCGGAGCGGGCGGACGAAGAAACTTTTCGCGACGCGCGGGCGGGAGGAGTTTTCATGGGCGCGAGCATAGCGCGAACGCGGCGGAGGCCAAGTGTGTTTTGCGGACGGGTGAAACAACGACACCCCGCCGCTCTCGTCCCTCACGCCGCTTAATCCGCGCTTAATCCTCCATCGCGCACGCTGCGCGCACGGTGATGGCCGCGCGCGGCGCTCACACCGCTTCAGCGCGAGTCCGTCGAGCGACAAAATGTGTTGGGTAAAACTCGGCGGGCTTGGCTGGGGCGGTTTGAGCGCCCCGTCCTTTTCTGCGGGAACAAGCTAAAGCTTGAACTCCAGCGGAGGCGCGCACTGAATCCTGACCGCCATGAGAATTCTGGTCATCGAAGACGAGCCGCGCCTCTTGCGCAATCTCGGCAAAGCTCTCCGCGAGGAAGGCTACGCCGTGGACACCGCCGACGCGGGCGACGACGGACTCTACAAGGCCGAGACCTGCGACTACGACGCCATCCTCCTCGACGTGAATCTCCCGCGCCTCGACGGCTGGGAAGTCCTCGCCCGCCTCCGCAAACAAAAGCCGACGCCCGTCCTCATGCTCACCGCGCGCGACGGCAGCAAGGACCGCGTGCGCGGCCTCGACACCGGCGCGGACGATTATCTCGTCAAGCCCTTCGACCTCTCCGAGTTGCTCGCCCGCCTGCGCGCCATCATCCGCCGCTCCGCCGGGCATGCGCACTCCACGCTGGAGATTGGCGATGTGGTGATTGATACCCGCGCCCGCACCGTGACGCGCGCCGGCCAGGCCGTGACGCTGACCGCGCGCGAGTTTGCCATCCTCGAATACCTCGCGCTCCATCGCGGCGAAGTTGTCTCCCGCACCGAGCTGTACGAACATCTCTTTGACGAAACCGACGACACGCTCTCGAACCTCGTGGACGTGCATGTCTTCAGCATCCGCAAAAAAATTGGCCGCGAACTGATCGCCACCCGGCGCGGCCAGGGCTACTGCGTGGAATGAATGACGAATGCCAAATGACGAATGGCGTGCGCGGCCAACGGGCTGAAGATTGGATCGCGTTGAAGGCCTGGCGTTTCACTCCCTCCATTCGTCATTCGTCATTCGTCATTTGGATTTAGCCCATGTTCACCCACTCCATTCGCTGGCGGTTGAACTTGTGGCTCGGCTTCCTGCTGCTCTGCGTGCTCACGGGCTTCGGCTTCACCGTCTATCAATGGCAGCGGCTTGGTGAGTTGAAGTCGGTGGACGAAGAACTCGACCGGCGCGTCGAGGCGCTCAGCCAGGCCTTGCGCATCAGCGGCATGAGCGGACGCGGCGGGCCGATGGAACGCCGCCCCGGACGAACAGACTTCCCCGACGACGGCCCGCCCGGGGATCGCTCCAGTGGCGGTTCCGGACGCGGACGCCCCGGCGGTCCCGAGATGATGGGGGCGCGGGACATCCGCAACACGCCCGAACTCGCGCGCCTGTTCAACGAGTCCGACACGAACGCCTTCTACTACGTTATCTACTCTTTCAACGGCGCGGTGCTCAAAAGCTCCGCCAACGTCCCCGCCGCGCTGCCTGCACCACAACGCTTCCGCAACGACACCACCAAAATCCTGCGCACGCGCGGCGATTTCCGCGAAGCCTTCCGCTTCAATGGCCTCGGCGAATGCGTGCTCGCCGGGCGTTCCCTGCGCGCGCTGGCCGAGACGCAACGTCGCTTTGCGCTGCTCCTGCTCGCGGCTGGCGGCGGCGTGCTCGCGCTCGGCCTCGGCGTCTCGTGGTGGCTCACCACACGCGCCATCAAACCCATCGAGGAGATCGGCGCCGCCGCCAGCCGCATCTCGGCGGGCAATCTTTCCGAGCGCATCAGCGTCGCCGAACCCGCCAACGAACTCGGCCAGCTCGCCGGCGTTTTGAACTCCACCTTTGCGCGCCTCGAATCCGCCTTCGCCCAGCAGAAGCAGTTCACCGCCGACGCCTCGCACGAACTCCGCACGCCCCTCGCCGTCATCATTTCCGAAACGCAGACCACGCTCGCGCGCGAACGCACCGCGGCCGAGTATCGCGAGACTGTGGAGACGTGCCTCGATGCCGCGCAGCAGATGCGCCGTCTCGCGCAGTCGCTGCTCGAACTCGCACGCTTCGACGCCGGGCAGGAACCTATGGCCCGCGCGCGTTTTGATCTGGGCGAACTCACGCGCGACGCCGTGGAACTGCTCCACCCGCTGGCCCGCGCGCGCGGCATTGAGATTCATTGCGACTGCGCGCCCGCTCCCGTGCTCGGCGACGCCGACCGCGTGAACCAGATTCTCAACAACCTTCTTTCCAACGCCATTCACTACAACCGCGAGCGCGGCGAAATCCACGTCAGCACGCGCGCGGAAAACGGCGCGGCGCTGCTCACCGTGCGCGACACCGGCCCCGGCATCAGCGCGGAAGATTTGCCGCACGTCTTCAAGCGTTTCTATCGCGCCGACCAGTCCCGCGCCCGCGCCGACGGGCGCAGCGGCCTCGGCCTCGCCATCTGCCAGGCCATCGCCGAGGCGCATGGCGGTGCCATCGAGGTGACAAGCGAGCTGGGAAGAGGAACGACCTTCAGTGTGCGCCTGCCTGCGTAGGTGCGTGGACATTCCTGTCCGCAGCGGGACCCGAACGGCGGGACGCATCGGGAATATCTTTGCTACTCCAGCCGGAGCCGGAAAAACCTCTGCCCCGCTGCGATCCCGGAGAAGAAATTCTGCACCGTGCCGTTGCCGGTGTTGGTGGCCTGCGGGGTGAACTCGGAAAGAGCCGCCGCGCTCTCGATGATGTAGTTCACGCCCGGCACCGTTTGAAAAAGAAACTGGCCCGTCCCGTTCCCGGCCGGCTCGAACCACAGCGCCGGAGGCGCCACCACGCGCACGTTCACCGGCGCGGAAGTCGCGCTGAGAAACTGGTTGTCCGTGGCCACCGCGCGCAACGCGTAGTTCCCCGCCGCCAGTCCGTCCGCCGTGAAACTGAAGGGCGCGCCAATGCTCACCTCGCAGGTCACGCCGTTGGTCTGCCACGCCACGCTCGTCACGCTGCCGTCGGGATCGTTCGCGCTGACGTTGGCATTGAAACTCGCCGGCGCGGCGAAGAGCGCGTTCTCCACCAATCCGGTGATCGTCACGACGGGCGGCACGCCGCCGTTCGGCGCGGGCACCACGAGGACCAGCCCGGTCATGCTGTGCGAGTTCTCGTGGAAATTGCAGTGGTAGGCGAAGGAGCCGGTGTTGGTAAAAACATGGCTGCAGGACGTGATGGAAAACCCGCCGCAGAACGCCTCGGCCACGCCCGCATTCGGACTGACAGTGTGAACATTCTGCCCGTTCGACCAGACCACGGTGTCGCCGACATTTACCGTCACCACCTTGGGAACAAAGCTGACGCCGACGATGGAGACGTGAACGGTCGCCGCGTGTCCAAGAGACAATCCCGCCAGCAGGCCCGTCAACCCAAAGAAATACCGTGACAGCAGTTTCATCATAGAACAGTGCGTTTTATTCCTGATGTTGCGGATTAAGCGCGGAAACGGGCGCGGAGGCAATGTTCAATTCTGGGCGGCCCCGGCGCGCGGACTTTCCAGTCCGCAGCAAGCATCGCAA
>JANNGC010000531.1:0-6482 GCA_031380445.1 Pedosphaera sp. | reverse complement strand
CAGCGCACGGGCGAGGGCAACGACTCGATCAAGATTTGCGAAGACACGGACGGCGACGGCAAGGCCGACAAGTTCACCGTCTTCGCCGACAAGTTGAACATCCCGACCAGCCTCGTGTTCGTGAACGGCGGCATCATCGTCTCGCAGCCGCCGCGTTTTCTTTTTCTGAAGGACACGAACGGTGACGACAAAGCCGACGTGCGCGAAGAATTGCTCCAAGGCTGGGGCATCGGCGACACGCACGCGCAGGCGAACAACCTGCACTACGGCCACGACAACTGGATTTACGGCTGCGTGGGCTACTCCGGCTTCAACGGCACGGTCGGCGGCAAGCAACTGCGTTTCGCGCAGGGCACCTATCGCTTCAAGGCCGACGGCTCGGCGCTCGAATTCCTCCATCAGTTCTCGAACAACTCGTGGGGCCAGAGCGCGAATGACGCGGGCGATCAATTCGGCGGCACGGCCAATGGAGCGCCGATTTTCTACGGCGGCATTCCGGCCAGCGCCGTGCCGTCCGGCATCCGCGTCGCCAGCGCGCGCAAGATCAACGTCGAGGAAAAGTGCCACACCATCACGCCGAATTTCCGGCAGGTGGACGTGATGGGCGGCTTCACGGCGGCGGCGGGCAGCGCGTTCATTTACTCCGCGAATCTTCCCGCCCGCCTGCAAGGCATGGCGATGGTCTGCGAGCCGACGATGAAGAATATCGCGCTCATGGACGTGCAGCCCAAGGGCGCGGGTTACGTCGCGAAGGACGGTTTCAATCTCGTGGCCAGCAGCGATGAATGGATGTCGCCGGTCTTCAGCGAAGTCGGCCCGGACGGCGCGGTGTGGTTCGCCGACTGGCAGAATTTCATCATCCAGCACAACCCCACGCCCAGCGTGCAGCGCGGCGGCTACAACGCGAAGACCGGCGTCGGCGGCGCGCACGAAAATCCGCTGCGCGATCACGCGCGCGGTCGCATTTACCGCGTGGTGTGGGAGAAGGCGCAGAAGCCGGCCATCACTTCACTGCAAGGCGCGAGCACGGTCACACTGGTCAATGCGCTCTCGACGGACAATCCGCTCTGGCGTCTGACCGCGCAGCGTTTGCTCGTCGAAGGCAAGAAGACGGACGCGACGGAGGCGTTGAAGAAAGTTGTGGCCGCGACCAATGCCAATGTCGGCGCAGTCCACGCGCTCTGGACGTTGCACGGACTCAGCGCGTTGGACGACAAGACACATCTCGCGGGCCTGCTCGCGAAGGACGCCCGCGTCCGCCGCGCCGCCACCCGCGCGCTGGGCAACGATGACAAGGCCAAGACGCTCTACTTCAGCGCCGGCGTCGTGACCGATCCCGATCTCATCACGCGCCAGACGGCGTTTCTGAAGCTCGGAGATTTCCAAACCTCGAAAGAGATTCAATCCGTCGTGGCCAGTCTCGCAAAAAATCCCGCGCACCGCTCCGACGAATGGTTGAGCGATGCGACGCGCCTGCTCGCCAAGAAGCACAGGACCGACGCCTCCAAGGAAGGCCCGAATTTGCTGCCCAACCCCGGCTTTGAAATCACGGGCGCGAACGGCCTGCCCGAAGGCTGGAAGCGGCGTGACTATGCCGGGCTGCCCGGCAATGCGGGCGCGGAGTGGACCAGCGTGACTGGCGCGGGCAATTTCCACGGCGGCGCGCGCGCGCTGCGCTGCATCACGCGCGAGAACGCCGACACCAGCCTCTACGCCGACGTGGAATTAAAACCGAACACCATGTATCGCCTGAGCGGCTGGGTGAAGGGGCACGCGCTACGCGGCAAGGTCAGCTTCAACGACCACCTCGGACGCGCCGAGACGGAGCGCGTGCCTCGTGGCGACACGGACTGGACGCTGGTGGAAGTGGACTACAACAGCGGCAACGTGACGAAGACGAGCATCAACATCCTGCACGTCGCGGTCGGCGACGGCTACTTTGACGACGTGAAGCTGTGCGAGTTGCTTCCCGCCGACGCCCCCATCGGAGAAATCGCGGGCGTGGCCAAACGCGGCGAGGACATTTTCCACAACCACGTCGCGCGCTGCGTGCTCTGCCATGCGCTCAAAGGCGAAGGCAGCACCGTCGGTCCCGCGCTCGACGGAATCGCCACGCGCGCCACGCCGCAATACATCAAGGAGAGCCTGCTCGAACCGAGCAAGGTGATTGCGAAAGGCTTCGAGGGCGGCGGCGAAATTTCTCCGATGCCCCCGATGGCCGACATCTTCAGCCCGCAGGAACTGGAAGACATCCAGGCCTTCTTGAAGACGCTGAAGTAGTCGGTGCCATCGCCCCGGTATGGCGGGCCGAATTGCTTGCGGCTCTCATTTTTGAACGAAGGTGGGTTTGGTCGCGCTGCGACCAAACCAGCCCGTGCAGAGCGGGCGACCCGAATGTCGGAAGCGAGCCTCGCGGGTTCGTAGCACCGCCGAACGCGCGGCCAGTTCATCCATATTACGCCAGCAGAGCTTTTCCTTGCTCCCGCCCTCGCGCCCTTCGCACAGTCCCGCGCGATGTCCGAGTGGCCCAAAGTCAGTTTCATTATGCCGACGCTGAACGCGGCGGCGTTGCTGGAGAACTGTCTGGCCTCCATCGCGAAGCAAACTTACCCGCGCGACCGCTACGAAATCCTCCTCGCCGACGCCATGTCCACGGACGGCTCGCGCGAAATCGCCGCACGCTACGGAGCCGTGGTCATTGACGACTACGGGCGCGACATGGAGCAGGCCAAACGCCTCGCGCTCCAGCACGCCACGGGCGAATTCATCGTCTTCGTGGACTCGGACAACGAGATCACCCACGCCGATTACATCGAACTTGCCGTGCGCGCGCTCGCCGCGAACCCGCAGGCGCTCGGCGTGGAAAGTTATTATCTTCCGTCGCCGAAGATGAGTTCCTTCTGCGCCTACGTCACCGCGCTGCTGCACATCAGCGATCCGATGTCGTGGATCATGAGCGTGACGCCGAAACTCGTGGCGCGCGACGGCGAGGTCGAGCGCTGGACGGTGCCGGGCGAATCGCTCGCCTATCCGCTCGGCGCGAACGGCTTCGTCTTCCGCCGCGCGGACCTCGAGCGCACGCGCGCCAAGCAGCAATTTCAAGACACGCACGTCGCACTGCATCTCATGCAAGAGGGCCAGCGCGAATGGCTGCGAATTCGCGGGCGCGGCGTGCATCACTACTACGTGCAGACGTGGTGGGGCTTCGTGAAGAAACGCCGCCGCGCCATCGTGCATTTTTTCAACGTCCGCCAGGAGACGAATGTCTCGTGGACCAAACAGAAGCCGCCGGTGCCCGTCTGGCTCGCGGCGCTTTACTGCGCCTCGTGGATTGCGCCGCTCTACCACACGCTGCTCGGCCTCCTCAAAGACCGCGATGTGCGCTGGCTCTGGCATCCGCCGACGTGCTTCGGTTCCTTGCTTGGAACGATCTGGGGCTGGTGGACGCAGCGGCAGCGCGGCAGTGGCGCGAACATTCACGATTTGAAAGTGGACCAGACACTGAAAGCGAAATGACGAATTCCGAATTCCGAATGACGAAACAAATTCCAAACCTCAATCGGTCGGGCCCTGCTCCATTCATCATTCGTCATTCGTCATTCGTCATTTGACTCATGCGCCTCCACTTCTTCACCAACGGCATCTTCTCCACCAGCATCGCGGGCGGGGACATTCATTTCCTCAAGCTGGCCGAGGGCGCGGCGCGAGCGGGCTACGAACTGAACTTCTTCGGCGGCCACGCCTTGCAAGAGGTCATTCGCAAACATCAGATCCCCGGCACCGTCACGCTGACTGACGACGGCATGATGCCCAAGACCGACACCGGCGCGCTCGGCGGGCAGGTGAAACTCTTCCGCGACATGTATGCGCGCTACCGCCGCACAATGGCCGCGCTCGACACCATCGCCCCGGAAGATTTCGTGTATGCCACGTCAGACTATTGGTTCGACGTGCTGCCCGCCGTTCGCTCCCGCGCGCTCCGCAAGCTCATGGTCTGGCACATGAACGCTCCGCGCCTTGGCGAAATCATCACGCGCTCGCGCCCCGACGTGGATGCGATGCGCGCCTCTTCGCTGCACTACTGGGCGAGCCAGAGCTATTCGTTGCGCCGCTTCGCCGGCTGCGCTCACAAGCATCTCTTCCACCTGCACCCGGCCATGCGCCCGGAGTTGCAGCAACTCGGCCTGCGCGCCGACGAGATGAGCTACGTCTCCTACGGTCTCGAAGTGACGCTGAACGATGCGGTGCCTGCGCCACCGCGCGAGTTCGACGTGGTGTGGGTCGGGCGCGTGCATCGGCAGAAGGGCGTGGATGATTTGGTCGCCACCGTCGAATGGCTCTCGAAGCGGCTGGAGAATTTCCGCGCCGTGTTCATCGGCAACGTGCGCGCGCTGGAGCCGGAGATTGTGAAACGCGGTCTGGAGAAGCACGTCACCTTCTCCGGCTTCGTGAGCGAGGAGGAAAAAATCCGGCTGTTCAAGGCGAGCCGCGTGTTCCTGATGCCCAGCCGACACGAAGGTTCCCCGCGCGTCGTGGGCGAATCCCTCATCGCGAACACGCCGGTCGTGGCCTACGACATTCCGAACTACCGTCCCGTGTTCGGCGATTTCCTGCGCTACGTGCCGGCGTTCGATCTCGCCGCGTTCCAAGCCGCCGCCGAGAGCGAGATCAACAAAATGCGCGCGGGAGACAATTACCTCGCGCGCCTCGACCTCGCCGAATTCAAGCGCGCGAATTCGTGGGAAACGACGCAGGGGAAATTTCTCGCCGCGCTAGAGCGGCTGCGCGTCTTGGGAAAATAGGCAGGGCGCGCAGCGCCCCGGCGTGGTAGGGCCGCGCTGCGCGCGCCACTTGTCGCCCCGCCGCGCTTCCCCTAGCCTTCGCCCCGCGTGAACATTGTGCAAATCACACCCGGTGCGGGGGGCATGTATTGCGGCGGCTGTTTCCGCGACAACGCGCTCGTCGCCGCGCTGCGCCGGCTCGGGCATGACACCCTCATGCTGCCGCTCTACCTCCCGCTGACGCTCGACGAAAAAGATCAGAGCGCGGGCACGCCAATTTTTTTCAGCGGCGTGAATGTGTTTCTCGAACAGAAGTTTCCGTGGTTCCGCCGCGCGCCGGACTGGCTGCATCGCGCGCTGGCCTCGCCGAAATTGCTCGGCCTGCTTGGCGGCCTGGCGGGCAAGACCCGCGCCGAGGACGTCGGCGAACTGACCATCTCCATGCTGCGCGGCGAAGAGGGAAACCAGGCGCGCGAAGTCGATGAACTCGTGACGTGGCTCAAGGCCAACCACCGCTGCGACGTGCTCTCGCTCTCCAACGTCCTGCTCGCCGGCATGGCGCGACGGCTCAAAGCCGAGTTGAACGCGCCGGTCATCTGCATGTTGCAGGGCGAGGATACATTCCTCGACGGCCTGCCCGCGCCGGTGCGCGCCGCCGCGTGGCAAATTCTCGCCGAGCGCGCGCGCGACATCGATCTCTTCATCGCACCCAGCCGCTACTTCGGCGAACTCATGGCGCAGCGGATGAATGTGCCGATGGATCGCGTCCGCATCGTCCACAACGGCATCAGTCTCGATGGCTATTCCACAACTCACGTGCCACGCACCACGCACCACGCTCCCGTCCTCGGCTACTTCGCGCGCATGTGCGAGATGAAAGGTCTCGGTCTCGCGGTGGATGTGTTCATCGAATTGAAGAAGCGCGGGCGCGTGCCGGGCTTGCAACTGCACATCGGCGGCGGCTGCGGCCCTGGTGATGAGCCGTTCGTCGAGGAACAGAAAGGCCGGCTCGAAGCCGCGAAGATTTTGGCCGACGTAAAATTTTTCCCCAACGTCTCGCGCGCAGAAAAAATTTCCTTCCTCGAATCGCTCGACGTCTTCTGCACGCCCGCGATGTACGGCGAGGCGTTTGGACTTTACGTGATCGAGGCGCTGGCGGCGGGCGTCCCGGTCGTGCAACCGCGCCACGCGGCGTTCCCGGAGATTGTCGAGAAGACCGGCGGCGGTTTGATCGCGGAACCAAACGCTGCCGCGCTGGCCGACGCGTGCGAGGAACTGCTGTTAAACCCAATCCGCGCGCGCACGTTCGGCGAAGCGGGCCGCGCCGTCGTGCGGGAACACTTCAACGAAGCGCGCATGGCGCGTGAAGTCCTGGCCGCGTTCGAGTCCGCTACGAATTTCAAATCGCCAATCGCCAATCGCCAATCGTAAATTTCCACCATGCCCTACCAACACAAGATCGAGCGCCGCGTCGAGTTCTCCGAGACGGACATGGCCGGCATCGTCCACTACTCGAACTTTTTCAAATACATGGAGACGGCGGAACACGCCTTCTACCGGGCGCTCGGCCATTCGGTCGTGATGGCCCAGGTGAATCCGCCGATGGGCTGGCCGCGCGTCCACGCCGAATGCGATTACATGAAGCCGCTCCGCTTCGAGGACATGACGGAAGTCCACCTGCTCGTGAAGGAAAAGAAAAAC
>JANNGC010000055.1:0-4854 GCA_031380445.1 Pedosphaera sp. | reverse complement strand
GACCTCGGCGGCGACGGCTTGAAAGCGCGCCTCATCGCGGGCCTGCACGCTCTCGCGCATCTTCCAAAACGTGGCCAGCGTCGGCACCAGCGCCACGAGCAGGATGACATACGCCGCCGCCCGGAAGCGCAGATGGGAAAGCAGGCGTTGGCGAAAAGGGTGCATGGCGCGGCGGCTAGCAGCGTGCTGAAATGATTGAACTTCCCGATGACATTTTCCGAATGAAACTATCGGCATCCCTTGGCACGGCTTGAGAAGAAATTTTAGGCGGGACTAACAGGCTGCCGATGAACAGGTCCACGGCCTTCTCCTGACTTCAATTCCTGCCCGCAAAATCAACCTTCCCAGCGCAGGCGGGCGGGTTGGAACCACCGAACGGCCGCATCAGGAAAGGCGCATTTTTGCCGCGACCTGAGACTGGGAGCCCGGCTTCCAACCGGCTCTCCCGGGCCAGACTCACGGCAGACGAAAGCGATAAAAGCGGTTCGTGTGGTTCGTCGCGTCGTTGTCGGTGAATTGCAGTTCACCCGCCGGGCCGGCCAGCGCGGTGCCGATGGGCTGCCAGGGAATCGGTGCGTGCAAATGTTCGGTGGCCTCGACGGTGTAAGCCGTGTTCGGCACGCCGAGAGCCGACAGCGCCACGCGTCCGCCGCCTTGCCACTGGATGCCGCCGATGTGCGGCCCGACGCCGAGTGTCTGTTGGATGAGCACGATGTCGTTGCCGTCGCCGCCTTGATAGGTGATCGAGAAGATGACGCCGTTGTTCGTCACGCTCGCGCCCTCGGGCAGTCCGGTGAAAGGGCCGTTCACCGGCTCCACCCCGTCGTTCTTCACGATGAGGTATTGATTGCTCACCGCGCCGAGGATGTTCATGGACAGGCCAAGTCCGCCGCCCATCAGCAAGACGCCGCCCGTCACGTCCACTTGATCGAACGTCACGCCCGCGTTCGTGCCGTTGATTTCAATCTTCAACAATCCCGCCGGGTTGAAGAACGAGAGTCCGCTGCTGGAAAGTTTTCCCGGACTCGCGCCGGGCGCGACGTGGCCGTTCAGCGCGTTGATGGCACCAACGCGTCCATGGCCGCCGACGGTTCCGCCCGTGAGCAACGTCACCGCGCTCGCCGGCTGCTGGCCGTGGACGAGCAGCGTGCCGCCGAAGACCGTGCTCACGCCGGTGTAAGTGTTGTTCGAGGTGAGCGTGAACGTGCCCGCGCCGGCCTTGGTCAGCTTGCCGCCGATGCCGCTGATGAAACCGCTGAACGTGGTGCTCGCATCGTTCACGCCGGTGGTCAGCGTGGCGGTGCCGAGCAAAACTTTGCCCGCGCCCGCGAGCGAACCGATGGCGTCGTCGTTGTTCTGCAATTCCAGTTTCCCCGAGGATCGCACCGTGACCGGCGTGGTCTCGGCGATTTGATTCGGACGCAGCCAGCGCACGGATTCGGTGTCGGGCGCTCCGAAGTCACTGCCCACGATCAGCGGCCCGGTGAAGGCGGCGGCGTTGGTTTTCGCGAGTTCGAGTTGCACGTAAAAAACCAGCGTCTCGCCGGAGAAGGTGTTGTCGTTCGTGCCGGTGATTCGGTAAGTGCCGTTGCCCTCCATGAGCCAGGAAGGGCCGCCGCCGCTCACGGGGCCGGAGAAGACGAGCAGCGTGTTCGCGGACGCGCCGCTGATGTCGCTGATGAAATTTCCCTGCAAGTTCAGCGGGCCGCTCAAGTAATTCGTACCGTAGGCGAGCAGGGAATACAGGTTTGGACTGGTGCCCTCGAAAGTGAACGGTTCCGCCACGGGCCGCGCCGCGCTGCCGAGGCTGTGCATGGAAAGCTGGGTATTCGTCTTGAGGATCGTCCCGGCGCCCGCCGTGCCGAAGGCGTCGCGGTCGTAGGCGGAGAGGTTGCCGTCCTCGACCGTGAGCGTGCCGGAAAAAGTGTTGCTGCCGTGCAGAAACAAACTGCCGCCGCCCGTCTGCCAGAGGTTGGTGGTGTGCAAGCCGCTCCGCACGCTGTCGTAAATGTCGAGGCTCGCACTGTTGCTGATGGTCAGCGTGCGCGTCGCGTCGAACGACGCGAACGAACCCAGCATGAGCGCGCCGTGCATGGACGAGGAGCCGCCCGCCGTCACGTCGCCATCGAGGACGAGCACGCCGCCCACGGTGTTGATGAAGCCGTCAATGATCGTCAGCTTCGGCACGCGCTGATCGAAGCCGGCGCAGTTCAACTGGCTGGAGGGATAATAGGTGTGGCGGAAGTTCGAGTTTGCGTTGAACTGATCGGTGGCGGCGGTCAGCACGATGGCGTCGAGCGCGGGGTTCGTGCCGCCGACGCTCAGGCCGCCGGGGATGGCGTAGCCGCTCGACTTCTTCAACTCCAGCGTGCCGCGCTCCAGCGTGGTCACGCCGTTGAAGGTGTTCGCCGCATTGCCCGCCAAGGTAAACTTCCGCCCCGCCCGCAGCGTGAGACTGCCCAGGCCCGTAACCGTGCCGTCCACCAGCAGACTTTCATTGGTCCCGCCGCCGGGGCCGAATGCCCAGAACTGGCAGAGGCCGTGGAGATCGATGGGGCCGCGCCACTCGTTCGTGCCTTCGTAAAAGACCGTGGTGCTGTGCAAGGTGAGCAGCTCATTCGTCACCTGCGAGCCGGTGAGTTCGAGCCGCGCACCAGCGGCGATCTCCGTGCCACTCGCTGACGAACCAGGACGCCCGACTCCGGCCAGTTCCAGCGGCCCCTGATTGATCAGCGTCGGCCCGGCGTAGGTGTTTAATTCGCTGAAGCGCAAAAAGCCCGCGCCCGTTTTGGTGATGCCCGCCGCGCTGCCGCCGTCCTCGATGACGCCGTCGAAATACACGTTGCCTCCGTCCGCGAGATCGAACGTCCGCGTGGCTCCGCCCAGGCTGACCCGCCCGGACACGAACGACGTACTGACGTTGCTCACGCTGGTCAGGCTGCCGTTCAAGGTGAGCAGGCCGTCAAAGTAATCGAAGTCCCCGCCGGCCAGCGTCAGGCTCCCAATCGTCTCGTTGAAAACTCCCAACTGGATTTCCCCGGACGCGTTCAGCCGCACCGGCGCGCTGTTGGCGATTTGGTTGTTCGCGCCCAGCGTCACTTGCTGAAAATTTCCGTCCACGATCTCGCGGCCCACGACCAGCGAAGAACTCACCGCCGTCGCGCCGGAAGTTTTCAAGAAGCGCCCGTTGGAACTGCGAAACCAAAGCGGACCGGCGAAGGTGTTGTCCGTGCTGCCGGCCAACACCAGTTCACCATCGCCGTCGCTGCGCAGGCCGCCCGCGCCACTGATGCCGCCGTTCAGCGTCAGCTTGTTGGTCAGGCCATTGGCATTTTCAAACTGCACGCCCGCGTCGCCGAGCAGCGAGACGCTGCCGATCCACGCGCACACGTCGCGCGCGTAGATCGAGTAGTTCGAGGGATGCCCGTGCAGTGTGAGGGACTCGTTGGTGAAGGACGTGCGGTCGAGCAGCAGCACGCCGGAGGATTCCACTTCCGTGCCGGCGGCGGACGAGCCAGGGCGTCCGTGGTGAAAGCATTTCAGGAAGCCATTCTTGACCAGCGTGAGTCCGGCGTAGTTGTTCGTGCTGTGCAGCGTGAGCGTGCCGGGGCCAGTCTTCGTGAGCGCACCGCTGCCGTTCAGCGCACCGAAGGCATCGAACTGCGTCCCCGCGTCGGCGTGGAAAAAATGCGCGCCGGGAGCCAGCACGCTCGGGCCGTAGAGCGCGGACACATTGCTGTCGGCGCGATTGGTCAGGCTGCCGTTGAGCGTGAGGCTGCCGTCAAAACTCATGATCCAGCCGCCGCCGAACTCCACGCTGCCGAGGGTTTCCGTCGCGCCATTGTCCAAAGAGAGAACGCCGTGCAAGACGGTCACCGGCGAACTGTCGGGAATCTGATGGCTGGCGCGCACGTCGAGATAGACCGAGGGAAAATAGGCGTTGGTGGTACCGACGACGAGCGGGCCGCTGCCGAGTGCCGCCACTCCGCCGCTCTTTTCCAGCCGGGTGAAACCGTCCGCAGCAAACAGTCCGCCGCTGAACGTATTCGCGCCCGCGCCCGCGAGATGCAGCACGCCGGGGCTGCCGAGCTTGGTCAGCGCGCCGGGGCCGCTGATCACGCCGCTGAACGTAAGGTCGTCGCGTTCGCCGGAAGTCTCGGCACCGAAAACGCGGCAGTTGCCGTTCAGCGTCACCGGCCCGGCCCACGCGTTGGTGCCGATGTAGAGCAGCACCACGTTCGTCCCGCCGTTCAGCGTCAGCGCCTCCTGACCGACGGTGAACGATTCGAGGCGCAACTGGCCGTTCGAGTTCACCACCGTTCCTGAGTTGGTGTTGCCCAGCAGCGTGCCGCTGCCGAAGCCGACGACGTAGAGCACGCCATCGTTCACCGTGGTCACGCCGCCGTAAGAATTCGTGGCGCTGAAAAACGTGAGCTGCCCGCCGCCGTTCTTCACGAGGCCGGGCGGAGAAATAATGTTGCCGGAAATGTTCGCATCAATCGCGAGGTCAGTGTTCGTCGCCACGTCGAAAACGCGCGTCGAAAAACCGAGGTTCAACCTGCCGCTGATGGTTGAACTGGTGTCTGTGACGGTGAAGCGGTTGGTCACGTTGCCGTTCAGCGAGAGCACGCCGGGCGAAGTGGAACCGCCGCCCTGCCCCGTGTTGACGAGTCCGCCCGCGAGTGTGAGCGAGCCGATGGCGTCGTCGAACGTGTTCAGCCAGAGTTTGCCGTTGGCGTTCACGGTCACGGGCGCGGTGTCGGCAATTTGATCTTCGAGGAGCAGGCGGACGACGGGCGAGAGCAGTTCGTTCGTGCCGCCGATGACCAGCGCCTGCGGCACGGAGACCGTCGC
>JANNGC010000053.1:0-4809 GCA_031380445.1 Pedosphaera sp. | reverse complement strand
TTCCGCACGCTGCGCATTCCGTCGGGCAGCTATTTTCAATACGGGCAGGAATGGGTGGCGTCGTACTACACCGGCGTCTGCGGTGTGATTCTGGCGTTGCTCGCCTTGGGCCGGGGACGCGGCGCGCGCGTGTGGCTGCTGGCGGGACTGGCGGTTTTCAGCATCGTCTTTGCGCTCGGCGACAACGGGTTTGCCTACCCGCTCTTGCGCCGCCTCGCGCCGCGGCTGGAGTTCATGCGCTTCCCGGTGAAGTTCCTCATCATTCTGAATTTCGTGCTGCCGTTGCTCGCCGCGTTCACCTTGGCGCGGCTGGTGGCGGCGGGAAATCAGCGGGTCGCGCGCGCGCTCTGGCTGATCAGCGGCGGAGTGACGGCGGTCATCGTGGGCATTGTTCTTTACGCACGCTGGCATCCGGCGCCGTGGGAAAATCCGGTGGCGACGATGTGGAGCGGGTTGAGCCGGATTGTTTTCGTCGTGGTCGTGACGGCACTGCTAGGCGCGGTCATCCGCATGACGCGGGAGAAAATCGTGCGCGCGCTCGGACTGCTGATCCTCGTGCTCATCTTCCTTGATGGCGTCACGCAAAGTCCGAAGACGAACCCGGTCATTCCCTCGGGCGCGTTTGCTTCCGGTCTCGTGCAACTGAATCCCGCGCCCGGACTGTCCGGCCATCGCGCCATGCTCACACGCCCGGCCTACGACCGGATTTACAGCACCATGCTCTCCGATCCGGCGCAGGATTTTCTGCTGCACCGCCGCACGCTCTTCAGCGACTGCAATCTCGTGGAAAGCATTCCCATGACGGACGGTTTCTACTCGCTCTACCTGCACGAGCAAAAGCAGTTGCTGAACAAGTTCTGGTTTCAAAACAGCAACTACCTGGACTCGCCCCTGCTGGATTTTCTCAGCGTCTCACACGTCAACGCGCCGGACTCGATCTTCGACTGGACGAATCGCCCAAGCTCGCGACCGCTCGCGACCATCGGGCAGCGGCCGGTCTTCGCCGACCGTCCGACGACCGGCGCGGCGCTGGTCTCCGCGTCGTTTCGTCCAGGCGAGGAAGTGTATTTGCCGTTGGAAAATCAATCCTCAGTCGCTGCTACCAACGATGCGGCCGCGCGCATCACCGCCGCGCGTTACACCGCGCACCGCCTCGACTTTGAAGTGACGACGAAGGCCGACACGCTGCTCGTGGTCGCGCAAAGTTTCTACGGCGCGTGGCGCGCGCGGGTGGATGGCCGGCCCACGCCCATCCTGCGCGCCAATCACGCCTTTCAAGCCGTGGCTGTCCCGGCGGGCGCGCGCACGGTGGTGTTCGAGTATCACGACCGCGCCTTCCGCACGGGCGTTGCGATCACGGCGGGCACACTCATGCTCGGAATCTTGCTGTGGTTCGTGCGCTTCCGCTTCTGAGTTGCTGCTGCAATCAAGGTTGTCCCCGATGGACGCTGCCATCCACCAGACCGACGTGCTGGTGAATGGGGCATCTGAAAACGACCTGCGTAAACGATCCTGATTCCTTGGCGCCGGGCATGACGAACTCGTAGGAAAGATTCTTGGGCGCGTTGAACTGCGACCAGTCGAGTGCCGGCACCTTGCGGCGATCGGCAGGACAAATGAGAATCTTCGGCGTCACCATCTCGTTGGACATGGAAAGAAAATCCTGCGGAAAGACTGCGCGGTGGTCCTGCGCCCAAATCAGGGCTGAAAGATTGATCTGCATGATGTTGCCGACACAAGCTGTGCTTTGAGCGCGGTGTTTTGCCCTCACGAAAGCCGGAAGAAATACCGTCGCAAGCAAGAGCATGATGCCGATGCCGACACACCAGAGAATCAAAGCTTTTCTCCGCTTCTGATTCGTTCCTCCGGGTTGCGACTCCGAAGCGGGCGGCATGACTGGTTGTGGCTCGTTCATGATGCTCTAGCTTTGGCAGATTGGTAGCGGAGAAGATGCGTAATGGCAATGTTGCTCATCTGTGTGGGCTACAGAAAGCCCGAAGACCAGTGGCACAGGAAACCTCTTTGCGCCCGCACGGGTTTGCGCGAAATTCTCCGGCGTGCCAGCGACCGACCACATCCGCGACAAGCTCTCGCAGCTTCCGCACAAGCCAGGCGTGTACCTGATGAAGGACCGCTTCGGGCGCGTGATCTACGTGGGCAAGGCACGCGACCTGCGCAAGCGCGTGTCGCAGTATTTTCATCCGTCGCGGCGGCTGGGCTGGGACTTGAAACTGAACGCGCTGGTCGAGGCCATTCAAGATCTCGACGTGCATGTGGTGCGGAGCGAGCCAGAGGCGCTGCTGCTCGAAGGCAAGCTGATCAAGGAATTCCAGCCGCGCTACAACATCAGCTTCCGCGACGACAAACGCTTCCTGATGGTGAAGGTGAACCTGAACGATCCCATCCCGCGCTTTTGCTTTTCGCGCATCAAGCAGGATGACGGCGCGCGCTACTTCGGCCCCTTCCCTGACGCGGGCGCGCTGCGCTCGACGCTGGCGTTGATGCGGAAGACGTTCAACCTGCGCGGCTGCCGTCCGCTCACGCCGACCGAGGCGGATTACAAGCATTGCCTCTACGGCCATTTGAAATTCTGCACCGCGCCGTGTGTGGGCAACGTGACGCTGGAGCAATACAAGGAGCAGGTCACGGCGGCGTGCAGCTTCCTCTCCGGCCAGTGCGAGGAAATGCAGGACCATCTCGACGCCGAGATGAAGAAAGCCGCGCTGGCGCAAGACTACGAGAAGGCCGCCGAGTTGCGCGACGCGATCAAATCTCTGAAACGCACGACGGCGAAGACGACGCGCTTCGAGCGCACGCCTTGGAATCTGCCCGTGTCGGTGATGCCGGAGCGCGACAACATGGAGTTGGGCAAAGTGCTCGGCCTGCCCGCGCCGCCGGTGCGCGTCGAAGGGTTCGACATCTCGAACATCAGCGGGACGTTCAAAGTGGCGTCGGTGGTGGCGTTCCGAAACGGGCGGCCCGACCGCGCGAATTACCGCCGCCTGAAAATCAAAGGCGTGGAAGGCCAGGACGACTTCGCGTGCATCGCCGAAGCCGTGCGCCGCCGCTACGCGCGCCTCTTGCGCGAGGCGCAAGGCGAGACGGTGAAGGAGAATGAGGAGGACCGCGCCATCGTCGAGGAATTGCGCGAACTGATGAAGAATCCGGGCGAGGCGTTTCCGGCGCTGAGTGAAGAAGGAGCAAAGACCGTGAGTGGGAAAGTGGGTGAGTGGGTAGGTGAGAAGGGCACGTCTGCCTTCCCACTGACCCACTCACCCACTCACTCACTCACCACCTTTCCCGACCTCATCGTGATCGATGGCGGCAAAGGCCAACTCAACGCCGCGTGCGCGGAACTGGAGAAGCTCGGACTGTCGCACATCGCCATCATCGGACTGGCAAAGGAGTTCGAGGAAATCTACCGCCCCGGCGAGAAGGAGCCGCTGCGCCTCTCGCACGAGAGCAATGCGTTGAAATTGTTGCAGCGCATCCGCGACGAGTCGCATCGCGTGGCCAACAGTTACAACGCCCAACTGCGCGTGAAGAAAATCTCCGAGAGCATCCTCGATGAATTCCCAGGCATCGGCGAACGGCGCAAGGCGGCGTTGCTGAAAAAATTCGGTTCCGTGCAGCGATTGCGTCTCGCCACGCTGGAGGACATTGCGACCGTGACTGGTTTCGGCGGCAAGGCGGCGGCGGAATTGAAAACCTTTCTCGAAGCGCGCTCGGGGGAACTGCTGACGCAAGCGGGGACGCCGGGCCATCAGGAAGGCGGTGGGGCTTGATGGTTATTGGAACGACGAGGTTGGAAAACCTCGCAACCTGCCGACACGAATGTCGGCCTTACGTGACGCCGGCTTTCCAGTCTCGGGTTGATGTTTGCTGCAACACCCTCTAGCCATGATTGAACCCTTGCTCAAAGACGACGCCTTCCTCGCCGACGTTTTTGCCGCGCGCGAATATCCGAACGCGCTGCATCTCTGGTGGCTGGGCCAAAGCGGATTCCTCGTCCAATGGCAGGGGCGGCATCTGCTCCTTGATCCGTACCTCTCCGATTCGCTCACGCACAAATATGCCGCCACGGACAAGCCGCATGTCCGCATGACCGGGCGCGTCATCGCACCGGAGCGGCTGGACTTCATTGATGTCGTCACATCCAGCCACAATCACACCGATCATCTGGACAAGGAGACGCTGGTTCCATTGCTGGCAAAAAATCCTGCGCTTGAACTGGTCGTGCCGGAAGCAAATCGCGCGTTTGTGTGCGACCGTCTCGGTCTCGCACTCGAGCAGCCGCGCGGATTGATCGCGGGGGAGACGAAACGCTTCGGCGTGTTCACGCTGACGGGTGTGCCGGCGGCGCATCCCACGCTGGAGCAGGATGAGTGGGGGCGGCACAAGTTCATGGGCTTTGTGGTTCAGTGCGGCGACTTCCGCCTCTATCACTCCGGCGACACGCTGCGCTACGATGGGATGGAAGCCGCGCTCGCGTGTCATGAATTTGATGTCGCGCTGCTGCCGATCAATGGCGACCGGCCCGAGCGCCGCGTGGCGGGAAACTTGGATGGGCGCGAAGCGGCGACGCTGGCGAAAAGCATCGGCGCGGGTGTGGTCATTCCGTGTCACTACGACCTGTTCGAGTTCAACACGGCGTCGCCGGAGGAATTTGTCCGCACCGCGCAAGAATTGGGGCAGCCGCATCGCGTGCTGCGCGCGGGCGAGCGGTGGACTTTGCCGGGATGAAAATCCAAAAGACATTGGACGACCATGATGCGACGAGCGCCCAGCGTAGGAGCGCGGACCGCCGAG
>JANNGC010000050.1:0-6525 GCA_031380445.1 Pedosphaera sp. | reverse complement strand
ATTGGTTGAGATGACAAAGGTTGCACGCGTTCGGGCGTCCGGTGTCGAGGCTGCTTTGCACGGAGGGCGAAGTAATTTGGTGCGAGCGAATTCCCTTCAACAAGCCGTAGGTGGTGTGCGGCATGTGGCAGTTGTAGCAGGAACTGCCGCTGGAGTTGGCGGCGTGCCGGGTGTGCTGCGTGAGTTTCTTTTCGTAGTCGCCGTGGCATTGATAGCACGCGGCGTTGCCTTCCATGCCGCGCGCGAGTTGATCCGCCGGGTCGCTCTTGTGCATCGAATGACACGAGAGGCAGGACATCGCACCGCGCTGGAAGCACGGCGTTTCGACCAGTCCGCTGTATTCGCGGCCGGACACGCGGACCATGCCGTCGTTCCAGAAATAACCGGCCAGCGCCTGCTTGTGCGCGACCTGCTCGGCGTCCCAATCGTTCGTCAACTCGCGCATCTTGTGGCCGGGCACGAGCGGGCGGTGGGCGTCAATGTTCTCGCGATGCCAGTAGTCGGTGCCGCTGGCCAGCCATTCGTTGTGATTCAAACTGAAGCGCGCGGCGTGGCACTGGCCGCAAATCTCCGAGGATTTTTTCGACGACACGCGGGCGGGATTGACGATGGTCGGGTCACCGTTCGTGCCGCGATGCAGCGCGTAGCGGCGCTTTGGATTCGCGTTCGCACGCACATGCGCCTCGCCGGGGCCGTGGCAGGATTCGCAGGCGATGCCGAGTTCGGCCACGCGGGTGAGCGCGCCGGGTTCCAGTGCGCTGGGCTGCGGCTGGCCCGCCGTGGCGTGGCAGCCGAGACAGTTGTTGTTCCAGACTTGCGGCAGTTGCGGTGCGTCGGGCGGCTTGAGGAACACGTCGTTGCGCGGCACCCAGCGCTGCGCCTCGAACAGATACGTGAACGGCACGCTGAACTGCTGGTTGCCGTTGTCCGCCGCGACCCAATACGCCTGCATGTGATGCGAACCGGTGGTGAGCGTGACGCGCTTCTCGACGCGCGGCGGATGCACGATTGGCTCCGGTTTCGGACCAAGGCCGCGCTGGAAAGCCGTCTCCTGTTGTGCGCGCCCGAAGGCCCACGCCGGATCATTCATCTCCACGAAGAATTCATCACCGCGCCGACGGAAGTGATATTCCTCGCCCTTCCAGGTCAGCGTCTGGTTCGTAAAATTGCCGCGCACGCTTTCCGGCGTGGCGTGCTGAGTCATGGTGCGGTGATAAGTGCGATGCCAAGAGGCGTGCTGATCGGGATGACACGAGCGGCACGTTTCCGAACGCACGTAACCGCCGGGGCGCGATTCCGCCGGAAGTTTTTGCGCGAGCTGCTGGCGCGCGGTGAGTTTGATATGCGCGCGGGATTTCCAGACGAACCCGCCCGACACCGCCGCCGCGATGAGGAAAAACGCCCCCGTTCGCGCCCACCAGGAGCGTGTTTTCCGCGCCAGCGGCCACAAGGCAGCCACGAGCAGCAGCACGGCAACTGACCATTCCAGCGACATGGGGACGCAGGAGAGTTCAGCGTGACGGGATCGTCACGAAGCCGGTTGAGGACAGTATATGCGTGATCATGAGCACCTACTGGCTTGGTCTTTGGATTGGCGAGAGCGTAGGGAGGCGGCGGCGGAGCGGCAAGGGAGAAACAGCAAACACCAAAAATCAAACATCAGATAAGCTCCAAACACCAAGTTCCAACCCGGCAGCTTCAATTTGTCGCCGCGTGCGGAGGGAAGGCGGTCTGATGATTGGTGTTTGATTTTCTTCTGATGTTTGGAGCTTGGTGTTTGATGTTTCTTTTTCTGCTTCCGAAACGCCGTTGCTCGAAAATGTCCCCGAGCTTGTCCTTTCCATCCACGCCCAGTTCAGCAACCGTCGCCACTGAAGCATCCGCCATGAACACCACTGACACTTCCGCGATGTCCCTCGACACGATGCGCTTCCAACTCGCGACCGGCCCGCGCGTGACCGACGACTGGCGGCGCTGGGGGCCGTATCTTTCCGAGCGGCAGTGGGGCACGGTGCGCGAGGATTATTCGCCGGGCGGCACGGCGTGGGAATACTTCCCGCATGACCACGCGCGGAGCCGCGCGTACCGCTGGGGCGAGGACGGCATCGCGGGGATTTGCGATGATCGCCAGCGGCTCTGCTTCGCCATCGGGCTGTGGAACGGGCGCGATCCGATTTTGAAGGAACGTCTGTTCGGCCTGACGAACAGCGAGGGCAATCACGGCGAGGACGCGAAGGAGCTGTATTGGTATCTCGATGCCACGCCGAGCCACTCCTACTTGAAAATGCTCTACAAGTATCCGCAGCGGGAATTTCCCTACGCGCAACTTCTGGAGGAAAACGCCCGGCGCAAATCCGATCCGTCGTTGCCGGAGTTTGAACTGCTCGACACGGGCCTCTTCGACGACGACCGCTACTGGGATGTGTTCGTGGAATACGCGAAGGCGTCGCCCGAGGATATTTTGATCCGCATCACCGTTCACAATCGCGGGCCGGAGGAAGCGACGCTGCATGTGCTGCCGCAATTGTGGTTTCGCAACATCTGGACGTGGAAGCCGGACGGGAAGACGCGGCACCTGCGCGCGGGGGACGATGGATCGGTCATCGCGGAGCATCATCGGCTGGGGGAATACCGGTTGTTCGCGGCCAAAGCGGAAAGCGGAAAGCGGAAAGCGGAAATGCCGGCGTTGCTCTTCACCGGGAATGACACGAATCCAAAACTATTCGGCGCGGCGCAGGACGGGTTTTTCAAAGACGCATTTCACGAATATGTCGTGGGCGGGGACAAGTCGGCTGTTGATCCGTCGCGCGAAGGGACGAAGGCGGCGGCGCATTACGTGGTGACGGTGGCGGCGGGCGGGAAGCAGGAAATTCGGCTGCGCTTGTCTAAAACCCAGAGCCGCGAGATCGGAAGCCCGGAGGGCTTCAACGTGAATAGCCCCGGGTGCAACCCGGGGAAAACGTCCGGGAATGATCTGAACCCCGGAGGGGTTCAACCGTTCGACCCCTCCGGGGTCGTATCCGCAAAAAGCACTTCACCCCGGGTTTCACCCGGGGCTATTCACATTGATTCCCTCCGGGAATCGTTCACCGATTTCGACGCCATTTTCCGCCAGCGCATCGACGAAGCCGACGCCTTCTACCGGGAAGTGCAGCAGGACATTCCCGACGCCGACGCGCGGCTCGTGCAGCGTCAGGCCTTCGCGGGCATGATCTGGAGCAAACAATTTTTCTATTACGATGTCCGTGAGTGGTTGCAAGGCGACAAGAACCAGCCGCCACCGCCCGCTGATCGTCAGCACGCGCGCAACAGCGAATGGGACCACCTCAACAATGCCGACATTATCTCGATGCCGGACAAGTGGGAGTATCCGTGGTACGCCGCGTGGGATCTCGCCTTCCATTGCCTCCCGCTCGCGATGATCGATGCGGAGTTCGCCAAGCAGCAACTCGTGCTGCTCACCCGCGAATGGTACATGCATCCGAATGGCCAGTTGCCCGCCTACGAATGGGCCTTCGGCGATGTGAACCCGCCCGTTCACGCGTGGGCGACGTGGCGCGTGTTTCAGATGGATCGCAAGCAGCGGCGCGCGAAGAACGCCGACGATCCCGGCGACCTCGCCTTCCTCGAACGCGTCTTCCACAAGCTGATGCTGAACTTCACCTGGTGGGTGAACCGCAAGGACGCGCAGGGGCGGAACATTTTTCAGGGCGGCTTCCTCGGCCTCGACAACATCGGCGTGTTCGACCGCAGCGCGCCGCTGCCGACCGGCGGCCACATCAACCAGGCCGACGGCACGAGCTGGATGGCGATGTATTCGCTCAACCTCATGCGCATCGCGCTCGAACTCGCGCTGCACAACAAAGTGTACGAGGACATCGCCACGAAATTCTTCGAGCACTTCCTCGGCATCGCCGCCGCGATCAACAGCAGCGAGGAGGGCGAAGGGTTGTGGGACGCGGAGGACGAATTTTATTACGACCAGTTGCGCACGCCGGACGGACGCGAGATCGCGCTCAAAGTGCGCTCAATGGTCGGGCTGATTCCGCTCTTCGCCGTCGAGGTGCTGGAGCCGGAACTGCTGGACAAGCTTCCCGACTTCCATGCGCGGATGAAATGGTTCCTCCAGTATCGTCCCGATCTGGCGAAGCTTGTTTCGCGTTGGGAGGACACGGGTTCGGGCCACCGTCACTTGCTCTCGCTGCTGCGCGGGCATCGCATGAAGTGTCTGCTGCGCCGTCTGCTCGATGAATCGGAATTTCTCAGCGACTACGGCGTGCGCGCGCTCTCGAAAGTCCACGAGCGCGAGCCGTATCGTTTCAACTGCCACGGCACCGAGCTCGAGGTCGGCTACTGGCCAGGCGAGTCCAAGAGCGGTCTGTTCGGCGGCAACTCGAACTGGCGCGGGCCGATCTGGATGCCGGTGAATTTCCTGCTCATCGAGTCGTTGCAGAAGTTCCATCACTACTACGGCGACGACTTCAAAGTGGAATGCCCCGCGCGGTCGGGAAAACTCGGCACCATCAACGACGCGGCGGACGAAATCTCGCGCCGTCTCGCGCGCGTGTTTTTGAAGGATGATTCCGGCGCGCGTCCCGTGGCGAAGTATCACGACAAGCTCGCGCACGATCCGCACTTCCGGGATTACGTGTGGTTCCACGAATATTTCCACGGCGACACCGGTCGCGGCGTGGGCGCTTCGCACCAGACGGGATGGACGGGATTGATCGCGAAGCTCTTGCAGCCGCGCGTGAAGACGGAGTGCCGCGAGGAGGCGTTCGCGAGCGTGGGTGCGGTGGATATCGGCACCACGGACGCAGCGGAGTTCCTGACCAAACCCGCCGCACGACCGAAGAACGCGCGGGCAAAGGCGAAAACGCGGTCGAAATAGTTCAGAGTTGAACCACGGAAGACACACAATACACGGAATCAGAAAAGAAGGCTGATTCCATCTCACTGTCTTGCAAATTCGTCTGCCCTAATTCGTCTGCCAATTTTTGAACTTACTGGGAGGCAGACGAATTGGGGCAGACGAATCTATAAGGCCGGTGTCTGCTTTCCGTTTTTCCCCTTCCGTGTTTTCCGTGTCTTCCGTGGTTAAAAATCTGTTCACCCCGGCATCCGCAGCCTCGGCGGTTCGCGGCGGAGCCACGGTTTTGGTTTTGGTGCGTTGAAGCGTTCGGTGGCGGCGCGGCGGAATTGCGTTTCCAGCTTGCTCTGCGCCCAGGTGAAATAGATGACGCTCTTCGCCACCATCAGCCCGGGCGCGATGGCCCAGAAGCAGGGGATGGCCATGACGAGTAAAGGCAGCACCAGCACGTAAAGAATCGTCTTCGTCAGCGCCGCCGTGGCCGAGGCGGAGGTCAGGCCGAACCACAGGCCCACTTCCGCGACGGCGAACAAATCCGTGACGAACCACACGAGGCAGAAGCCGAGCACGAGAACGAGCGCGGCGTTCTGAAACAGGCCGGAGCCGCCTTGCGACATCATCCAAAGCTGCGCGATGACGAGGCACGCCTCGACGGCGAGGAGAAAGGCCATCGGGCCGAAGAACAGTTCGCGCAGCGCCTGATGCTGCCCGCGCAAAATCTGGCGCACCGTGAGCGGCGTGGAGAGCATCAGTTCCAGCGCGCCCGTCGCGCGCGCGCCGGCAAACGAATCGCACGCCTCGAACGCGACCCACACCGCGAGCACGAGATGCACGAGGATGGCGCAGCCGAAGATCGTCCAGAGCGCGCCGGTGTCGCCTTGAAAGGCGAGCCACGAAGCCACGCCTGCCGCACTCAGCAGCGCGACGAAGAGCCACAGCCAGCGGCGTTGATGCGTGTGGCGCGAGGTGAGCCACCAGACGGGATTGATGGCGAGCAACTCGTTGCGGCGCGCGAGCGAAAGGGTGGGGCGGTGTTTCCGTTCGGCGCGGCGCGCGCCAGATTCTTGCCACACGCGCGGCAGCAAAAAGCTCGCGAGCGCCAGCCAGCACCAGCTCAGGAGATGGGACCAGCCGAATGAACCCCAGTAGTTGTCCGGGCTTCCGGCATAACTGGCTTCGTCGTACATCCAGAATGCGGTGAACGGACTGAACTTCCAGATGACTGGAACGTGCAACGACTTGCTCACGGCGGGAATCACCACGACGAACAGGCCAATGAGGACAAACGTGCCGACCCACGCGCGCCGCTCGTTGGTGCTGATTGAGGAGATGAACATTCCTGTGGTGAGCGAAAAGAAGAGCGCGTTCATCAGCGCCAGCACGAGCCGCCAGAATTCGCCGCCCGTCACGCCGCCGAGCAGCACCGGCACGGCGAGCGCGGGCATCATGGCGAGGAGCGCGTAGAAACTGGTCAGTGACGACGCGAAGAATTTTCCCAGCACCACGTCGTAGCCGCGCAGGTCGGTGAGGAAAAGCAGGCCGAGGGTGCCCTCGCGTTTCTCGGCGCTCAGGCAGTCGGCGGTGTGGCGCAGTCCTTCGAGCA
This sequence comes from Pedosphaera sp., assembly GCA_031380445.1. Taxonomy (GTDB): domain Bacteria; phylum Verrucomicrobiota; class Verrucomicrobiia; order Limisphaerales; family SIBH01; genus JANNGC01. The sequence continues at coordinate 52 of JANNGC010000050.1, read as the reverse complement.
CGACGAAAGGAAACGCCAGCCAGGCCAGCACGGACATCATCCCTTGGCCGAC
>JANNGC010000038.1:0-2387 GCA_031380445.1 Pedosphaera sp. | reverse complement strand
CCAAGGCGGCACGGCGCTGGCCGAGGCGATTCAGACCGCGCGCGCCGCGTTCAAGGAGGAAAATGAGAACCACAAAATCTTGGTGCTGTTCACGGACGGCGAGGATAACGACGACGCGGACGCGGCGTTGACGGCGGCGCGCGAGGGGAAGAAGGCGGGCCTGCGGATTTTCACCATCGGAGTAGGCACACCGTCGGGTGAGGTGTTGAGCACAAAAGACCCGTACGGCAATCGAGTGTTCATCAAAGATTCGTCGGGCAACGTGGTGAAGTCGCGCCTGAACGAAGGTCTGCTCCAGCAGCTCGCGAAGGAGACGGACGGATTTTATCTCCCGCTCACGGGCGCGCGCAGCATGGAAGTGCTGTACGAACGCGGACTCGCGCCGCTGCCGAAGTCTGATTCCGCCACGCGCACCATCCGGCAGTATCACGAGCGGTTTCAGTGGTTCATCGGCGCGGCGATTCTGCTATTGTTGGCGGAGATGTTGTTCCCGGAAAGAAGCCAGAGTTCAAAGTCCAAAGTCCAAGGGCCAAAGTCGGCGGCGGTCGCGGTGCTGCTGGTGCTGTTTGGTCTGGTGTCGAACGGGTTCGGCGCGGCGAGTGATGCGCTCAAAGATTACGAGCACGGAAAGTTTTCGCGCGCGCGCAGCGAGTTTGAACGGCTGGCGGCGAAGAAGCCGGACGATTCGCGTCTGCGCTACAATGCGGGCGCAGCGGCGTTTCAGGACGAGGATTACGACACGGCATTGAAACATTTCAATCAGACGCTCACGGCGCGCGACCTGAAGCTCCAGCAGCAGAGCTATTACAATCTGGGCAACACACACTTCCGCCTTGGCGAGAAATCCGACGACGCAAAGGACAAGCAGCAGCAGTGGGAGCAGGCCATTCACCAATACGAGAGCGCGTTCAAGCTGAACACGAATGACATGGACGCGCAGTTCAACATGGAGCTGGTGAAGAAGAAGCTAGAGGAGCTGAAGCAACAGCAGCAAAAGCAGGACAAACAGGATCAGAACAAGGACGGCAAGGACGACGAGAAGAAGGACGACCAAAAAAAGTCCGAGGACAAAAAGGACGAGCAAAAGAAGGATGAAAAGTCCGACGAGCAAAAGTCCGACGAGCAAAAAAAATCCGACGAGCAGAAAAAAGAGGAGCAGAAGAAGCAGGAACAGGATTCACAGAAGAAGGATGATTCTCAGGAACAGAAGAAACCGGACGACCAGCAGAGCGCGCAGGACCAGCGCGGCCAGGAGCCGGACAAGGCCGCCCAACCCAACTACGCGCGCGTCATGCAGATGACGCCCCAGCAGGCGCAGCAACTCCTCGACACGCAGAAGAGCGAGGAGAAGGCGATGATTTTCCAGCCGCAGACTCTCCGCACCAACCGCCCGAAGGATCGCATCTTCAAAGACTGGTGACGCGTCCGCTCCAGAGCTGGGGTCTGATTGAAAGTGGCCATCGGTTTCGCCCCTTGGAGCCACCGGCTTTGGGACTGCGACAAGAATTGCCGCTCAGGATCCCCGCCGGAGGCGCGTCCCCGGGTGACCGGCGCTCCGCTCCCATCCAGAGCTGCGATGCTCGCCGCAGTCGCAAAGCCTGCGGCGGCACCAGTCCGGCCTGCTCTCCACTGTCAATCCCACCGCAGAGCGGAGCGTGCTTGTCTCGCCAGCCCGGCCCGTAAATCATCCGCGCACAATGTCTCGCGCCATCATTCTGCCCACGCACACGCCCGCGCTTTTTGCTGCCGCCGTCGGGCGCGCTGCGGACGCGCTGCGGCGCGGCGAAGTCGTGGCACTGCCGACGGAGACGGTTTATGGACTCGCGGCGAACGCGCTGGATGAGAGCGCGGTGCGGAAAATCTTTGAGGCCAAAGGAAGGCCGGCGCACAACCCAATCATTGTCCACGTCTCCGGCCTAGCGATGGCGAAACGTTGTGCCGCACACTGGCCCGTGCTCGCGGAAAAACTTTCCGCCGCCTTCTGGCCGGGGCCGCTGACGGTCGTGGTCGAACGCGCGCCGGAGATTCCCGGTCTCGTCACCGCAGGCGGCGGGACCGTGGGCGTGCGCTGGCCGGGTCATCCGCTCATGCAGGCGGTGATCCGCGCGTGCGGCTTTCCGCTGGCCGCGCCGAGCGCGAACCGCTCCAACGAAATTTCCCCGACGAATGCCGCGCACGTTGCCGCCAGCTTGGGCGACCGCATCTCGCTGATCGTGGATGGCGGGCAATCGCAAGTCGGCATTGAGTCCACGGTGGTTGATCTCACCACCGCGCCGCCGCGCGTGCTGCGGCCGGGGATGATTCACGAGGAGTCGCTGGTCGCGGTTATCGGCGAATGCTCGTCGCATCGTGGCGACGCGGCAGAGGGAGCGCTGCGGAGTCCTGGG
>JANNGC010001006.1:0-2055 GCA_031380445.1 Pedosphaera sp. | reverse complement strand
CCAACGCGCCCATCGTCAGGATTGCGGGCGGTGGCGGAACCGGGGCCACGGCCACCACCACCATCGTCAACGGCTACGTCACCAGCATTACCATCACCAGCGCCGGCACCGGCTACACGAATGCTCCCCGAGTCAGGATTGCGTCGCCCCCCTTCATGCCGTCGCTCAGTATCGCCGTCAGCCGGGTGAAAGTGACCCAACGTGTCGTCCTCGGCCGCAGCTACGTGCTGGAGTCATCGTCCGATCTCCAAAGCTGGAGCCTGATCGGAACACGATTCACAGCCGAAGACGAACTGATCGAGCAGGAATTTGAGGTTGGTCTGACCGGACGATTCTTCCGCATCCGTGAAGTTCCGTGATGTGTGTCAAGGTGCGCCCGGCTGTGCCGGGCGAGTCAAGTTTCGCTTGAGCTTTGCGCTTCGAACTTGGAGCTTCCGTCCGTGCCCTTCGTCGAGTTCAACAGCATCACCAAGCGCTTCCCCGGCGTGCTCGCGCTGGACGGCGTGGGCTTTGCCGTGGAGCGCGGCAGTTGCCACGCGCTCATGGGCGAGAACGGCGCGGGCAAGAGCACGCTCGGCAAGATTCTCGCCGGGGTTTACACGGCGGACGCGGGCGAGATGCGGCTGGACGGGAAGCTGATTCACCCCGCGACGCCGCTGGCCGCGCGGCACCTCGGCATCGCGATGGTGCATCAGGAACTGGCCTTCTGCCCGAACCTCACCGTCGCGGAAAACCTCTGTCTCGGCGCGCTGCCGTCGCGCTTCGGCTGGGTGGACCGCCGCCGGATGCGTGACCGCGCGCGCGGGATGCTGCGCGAAATCGAGGCCGACCTCGACGTGGACCAGCCCATCGGCCAGCTCACGACCGGCCAGGAACAGATGGTCCAGATCGCCGCCGCGCTCGGCGTGAACGCGCGCGTCATCGTGATGGACGAGCCGACCAGTTCGCTGTCGGCGGGCGAGAGCGAGCACCTCTTCCATCTGCTCGGCAAGCTCAAGGAGCGCGGCATCACCGTCCTCTACGTCTCGCATCGCATGGAGGAAATCTTCCGGCTCTGCGACACCGTGACGGTGCTCCGCGACGGCCGCCACGTCGCGACAGAAAAGACTTCCGCGACGAACCGCGACCGCGTGATTCACCAAATGGTCGGGCGTGAAGTCGTCTCCGTCACGCCGAAGCACCTCGACCGCGCGCTGGGCGACGAGTTGCTGCGCGTGGAGAATCTTTCTTCGCCTGGCAAGTTCGAGCGCGTCAGCTTCAGCCTGCGCGCGGGCGAAGTGCTGGGCTTCGCCGGGCTCGTCGGCGCAGGCCGCACGGAAGTTGCCCAGGCCATCTTCGGCGTGGATCGGCAGGCGACCGGCAGCGTGTTCGTCCGCGGAAAACCGCTGGCGCTGGGCAACGTGAACGCCGCGCTGGCGGCGGGCATCGGTTTGCTCCCCGAGGATCGCAAGCGCCTCGGTCTCGTTCTCACCATGAATTGCCGCGAGAACGGCTCGCTCGCGTCGCTCGGCCGGCTGACGAGATTCGGCTTTGTTCGCCGCCGCGCGGAGGACGCGCTGGTGCGCCGGTTCGCCGACCGGTTGCGTGTGCGCACGCCGTCCCTCGAAACCATCATCGCCAGCCTCAGCGGCGGCAATCAGCAGAAGATCGCGCTGGCCAAGTGGCTCGCCCGCGAGTGCGACGTGCTCATCGTGGACGAGCCGACGCGCGGCGTGGACGTCGGGGCCAAGGCCGAGATTCACGCCCTCCTCGACGAACTGGCCTGCGAGGGACTGGGCGTCATCGTGATTTCCTCCGAGCTGCCCGAGGTGATGAACCTCAGCCGCCGCATCCTGGTGATGCGCGACGGCGAACTGGCGGGCGAGCTGCCCCGGGCCGGCATTACGCAGGCAAACCTAATGCGGCTGATGGCGGGGGTGGAAGCGGAGGCGGAGGCGGGGAGTAATCAGTAGGTCAGTGAGTAAGTAATCAGTATTCAGCCGCTACCATGCGCATTCCTCGCCAAGACGCTGACTGATTACTGACCTACGGACATACTGTGCACTGACCCACTGG
>JANNGC010000987.1:0-17173 GCA_031380445.1 Pedosphaera sp. | reverse complement strand
ATTGGTTTGGCTCCGTGCGCCGGGGAAAAAACATCCAACCGCCCCTTTAATTACCCCCCCCCGGCGGGCTGCAATGCGGGCGCACCGTCTTACCGCCGCTTTTCCCCCCGGCAGGTTGAGACACATTCTTGTGTCGTGGTATCAGGCCAACCAATTACTTTTCGCTTCTGCCGTTTTCCGCGCTCGGGTTGAATGCTGGCTTGCGGAAAATGTTAAACCCTAATCCCACGCAGGCGCGCTCGGCTTCAGTAGAGCCACCTGTCGTCACACGTTGCTGCGGACAGGAATGTCCGTGCTCCGCTGCCATGAACTCGCTCCGCTGATGGCTTCGCGCTGGGAACAATTTGGCACCGGCCTGCTGACGCGGTTGGCGGACGCCGTCCTCCGGCATCCCCGCTGGTTTTTTTGGCCGCAGCTTGTGCTCTTTGCGGTCTGCGTGTGGTTCACCGTCCTCTCGCCGTGGAAACTGGAGTTCGATCCCAGCCGCGACAACCTCGTGGGTGGCGACAAGAAGTATCATCAGAATTACCTCCGCTACCGGAAGGAGTTCGTGCTGCCGCGCGAACTCGTGGTCGTGGTCGAGAGCGAGGACAAGGAGAAGAACCGCCAGTTCGTCGAGCGGCTCGGCACCAAACTCGAAGCGGAGACGAACCTGTTCATGGATGTCATCTGGAAGGGTGACTTGAAAATGCTCGGCTCGAAGGCGCTGCTCTTCGTGCCGGAGAACGACCTGCGCGAGTTGCACAAGACGCTGCACGCCTACCGGCCGTTTCTCCAGGAGTTCAGCCGCGCCAACAATCTCGCCTCGCTGTTCTCGGTGGTGAACCGCCAGTTCCTCCACGCCAGCCGCGAGGAAAACGCCGAGACCACGGCGATGATCAAGTCGTTGCCCGCGCTGGAACGCATCATCACGCAGGCGAGCGACAGTTTGCGGCGGCCAGGGATGCCGCCCACGCCGGGCATCACCGCGCTCTTCGGCGCGGGCGCGGAGGCGGAGGAAAAGATTTACGTGACCTTCGCCCAAGGCGGCATCTACCTCGTCACAGCACGGGCGCGGGTGGAAAGTCTGGATGAACCGGCGGTGCGCCGCCTGCGCGAACTGGTCGCGCAGACGCAGCTCGAAATCGGCGGAGTGAACGTGGGCGTGACCGGCGAACCGGTTCTCGAAATGGACGAGATGGTGCAGTCCACGAGCGACACGACGAAGGCGACCGTCATCTCGCTCGTGCTGGTCGCGCTGATTTTTGTCTTCGGCTATCACGAGATGGGCCGGCCCCTCAAAGCGAACATCGCGCTGATCATTGGGCTGGGTTACACAATGGCTTTCACCACGGCGGTCATCGGGCATCTGAACATTCTTACCGTGACGTTCGCGCCGATTCTCGTAGGGCTGGCCATTGATTTCGGCGTGCATCTCATCTCGCGTTACGAGGAGGAAATCAGCCATGGGCGCAGCAATGAAGAAGCGTTGCGCAAGGCGCTGATCAACACCGGCCTGGGTATTGTGACTGGCGCGCTGACCACGGCGGGCGCATTCCTCGCGATGGGGGCGACGGATTTTCGCGGCATCCAGGAGATGGGGATCATCTGCGGCGGCGGCCTGATCATCTGCCTCATTCCGATGATGACAATGCTGCCGGCCATGCTGCTGCGCGGGAAACAAAACGTCATTGACCACACGCTCGGAGCGAAGCGCGACCGCCGCGAAATCATCGAGAACCTCTGGCTCTCACGCCCGCGCCTCGTCATTGCCATCACCGTAGCCGTGTGTCTGGCCGCGCTGATTCCGGCGAAGAAAGTTTTTTTCGATTACAACCTGCTGAAGATGCAGAGCCAGGGCATGTCCTCGGTGATCTTCGGCGACAAGCTGATCAACTCTGCGAAAAAGTCCGTCCTGTTCGGAGCCATCGTGGCCGACTCGCTGGAAGACGCGGTGCGGCTGGAAACGCGGCTGACCAATCTTGCGACCGTTGCCTCGGTGGATCTCGCGGGCATTGATGGCATGGCGAACTACCTCACCGAAGATCAGTCCGGGAAGCTGGAGATCGTGGGACAGGTCAAACGCGAGACGGCGGGGATTCGCTTTGCGCCCGAGGACATTTCGCCCGCGAACATCCGTGACTTGTCGCAGGCATTGTTCTCGTTCTACGGCTACGCCAGCGCCGCGCTGAGCGAAGTGGCGCGCGAGGAAAACTTGTTGCGCGAATCGCTGCCGCCCAATCAGGAGGCCGGCGTGACGAACAAGACCACGGCGCAAATCGCGTCGTTCGCCGAGTTGCGCGAGCAGTTGCGTTCACTGCGAGCCAGCATCGGCGCGCTAAACTTGCAGCTCCGCACCATGCCGACGAATCAGACCGCGCCCAAGCTCGCCGCGTTTCAGCAGGCGCTCTTCCGCGACATTCGCGACACGTTCACCACCTTGCGCACGCAGGATGATCGCGGACGCTTGAACGTCGAAGATTTGCCCGGCCCGATTCGCAAACGCTTCATCGGCACGACGGGAAAATATCTCGTCCAAGTTTATCCGAAGGAAAACATCTGGCAGCGCGAGAACCAGGCCGCATTCGTCGCCGAACTGCGCTCCGTGGACGCGGACGTGACCGGCACCCCCGTCCAACTTTTCGAGTACACCACACTGCTCAAGACGAGCTACCAGCAGGCCGCGCTCTGGGCGCTGCTCGCCATCGCCATCCTCGTGTGGTTGCACTTTCGCAGCGTGGCGTGCGTCCTTCTCTCGCTGCTGCCGGTGACCCTCGGCGCGCTCTGGATGGTGGCGTGCATGGGGATTTTCAAAGTGCCGTTCAACCCCGCGAACATCATGACGCTGCCGCTCATCATCGGCATCGGCGTGACGAACGGGATTCACATCCTCAACCGCTTCGCCGAGGAGGCGCGGCCGTCGCTGCTCGCACGCAGCACGGGTAAGGCGGTGCTGGTTTCGGGACTCACGACCATCGCGGGTTTTGGCAGCCTGATGATTGCGCAACACCGCGGCATTTCGAGCTTGGGATTTGTGATGTCCATCGGCACGGCGACCTGCATGTTGGCGGGCGTGACGGTGCTGCCGGCGATTTTGAACCTGTTGAGCGAGCGGGGCTGGACAATAAAAAGACCCAGCGGCGAAAACGCACATTCAACCGCTGGGTCGGGAGGAACCGAGGTAAAAACCTCGACTGTGAAATGAAACTACGCCAAGTGCTTTCGATGTCAAATGAGCGCGCGAAGATGGTGGCGCGCGGCGTTCACGCCGCTTCACCGTCCCTTCCTCTGAGCGCATCCACATGGACGAAATCCTCCCATGTTCGGGGCTTGAAGCGGCCTGAAGGCCGCGCTCCTGCTGCGCGCTTCCGTTTAGGCTTTGGAATTTCCTCCATCCTGCTCGCCCTGCTTCTCAATTCCAATCCGTCGGCTCGCGCCCAAATCAGTGCCGGCCCGGCTTTTAGCGACTTCCGCCTCACCCTCGACGTTGGCCAGCGCACGGAAATCCTCGGCCCGCATTTTTACTCCGAGGAACGCGAGGAAGTGTCGCAGTGGGCCATCCCGCCACTGATGAGTTACACCCACGACCGGGGCGTGGACGGAACGGAGTTCGACTTTCTCTACCCGCTCGTGACGTATGACCGCAGCGGCGGGGAATATCGTTTCCAGATTCTGCAACTGTTCAACTTCGCCGGCGGCGTGAAGGAGGGAGACACAAACAAGCACCGCTTCTCGCTGTTCCCCATTTACCTTCAGCAAACCTCGACCGATCCGTCGGAGAACTATTTTTCCCTGATGCCGATCTACGGGCGGACGAAGAACCGTTTCTTCCGCGATGAATTCAACTTCGTGCTGTTCCCGCTCTACCTGGAGACGCGCAAGCGCGACCTGCACACCTGGAATTATCTCTTCCCGATTTTTCACTGGCGCACCGGTGATGGATTGCAGGGCTGGCAGTTCTGGCCGCTGACCGGTCACGAGCACAAGGTGCCGACGATTCGCACCAATCTCTGGGGCGATGACGTGGCCGTGCCCGGTCACGATAGAAAGTTTTTCGCCTGGCCGATCTTCTTCGATCAGCGCGCCGGCATTGGCTCTGAGAACGAGGCGCACACGCAGGCGTTCCTGCCGCTCTACAGCTTCACGCGTTCGCCGCAGCGCGATGCGACGGCCGTGCCGTTCATCCTCGGCTGGAGTTCCGTTCACGACCGGGTGAAGAAGTTTCACGAGGTGGGCGCACCGTGGCCGCTGGTTGTTTTTCGTCGCGGCGAAACCTCGCGCACGGATCGCGTCTGGCCGCTGTTCAGCCGCGCGACGAACCAGTTTCAGGAAAGCAGTTGGTACGCGTGGCCGATTTACAAATACAACCGCGTCCACTCCGACCCGCTCGACCGCGACCGCCACCGCATTCTTTTCTACCTCTATTCGCACACCACCGAGCGCAACACCGAGACCGGAAAAGCCAAACGCCGCCGCGACCTCTGGCCGCTCTACACCTGGCGCCGCGACTGGGAGGGAAACGAGCGCCTGCAACTCCTCGCGCCGCTCGAGCCGATCCTGCCGAACAGCAAAAGCGTCGAGCGCAACTGGTCGCCCCTCTGGTCCGTCTGGCGCGCTGAGAAGAACGGGAAATCCGGCGCGCGCAGCCAGTCGCTGCTGTGGAACTTGTATCGCCGCGAAACGGAGACGGACGCGAGCCGCACCTCCGCCTTGTTCGGACTCGTGCAACACGCTTCCAACACCAACGGCAGTCGCTGGCGGCTGTTCTGGTGGCCGACGGACACGAAGTGACGGGTGGCTCTAAGCCGCAGTTGCCACCGCTGCCACCGCGCGCACGTTCTCGCGGAGATGCTCCCGGTTGATGGTGCCGATGATGAGGCTGCTCACGCCCGGCACGGCGAAGATGGGTCGGAAATTTTCTTCCAAGGAACGTGTTGCACCACCACTCGCCAGACTGCCGGAGCCAAGCCCCTTCTTGATCACGATGCCTTTGCCGCGCGACGCCGCGCGACGAATGAACGGCTCCATGCCCGTGTCATCGGCGGCGTAAGTCACCATCAGCACATCGGCCCCGCGCTCCAGCGCGAGCGCGCCGCCTTCAGGCGAATTGATGGACGCGCCGAAGCTGCGGATTTTTCCCTCCTGTTTGAGCGCGGCCAGCGTTTCGAGAACGGCACCTTGATTCATCGCGGCGAAATCCTGACGCGGGCAATGCGTCAGCACGCAGTCGAGCCGGTCCGTTTTCAATCGGCGCAAGCTCCGCTCCACGCTCATACGCGTATGCGCGGCGGAGAAATCATAAGTGGACTCGCCCTCGGCAAACTCCTCGCCGCACTTGGTCGAGAGCACAAACTGATCGCGGCGCGCGCCGAGCAACGGACCGAGGCGTTCCTCCGCGAGTCCATACGCGGGCGCGGTGTCGAGCAGGTTGATGCCGAAGGCGAGCGCGTCATCCAGCAGTTCTTCAATCGCGCGGTCGCTGGGCAGCTCGAAACTCGGATACTTGATCTGGGTGTTGCGTCCGAACTTTACGGTGCCGAGTCCGAGCACGCTGACGTGCAGGCCGGTGGAGCCGAGCGGGCGTTGCGGCAGTTTCACAGCGTCCTCCATGCGCGCGTTTCTTCCCACGGATAGCGCGCCGGTTCGGCGGCGGGCAGCGGCAGCGCGGTGGTGCGGTGCGAAGGCGTCACGCCCTGCTGCTCCAGCCAGCGCAAGGCTTGCAGCGTGAGCGCGGGAGCGAGCGCGAGTTTTGTCGGCCACGCGAGCGCGGCATTGCTGACCGTGGTGAGCGTGGGACCAGTGGGCAGTAACTTATTCGCGAGCGGTTCGGCGCGATCCACATCGTGAATGGCCCACTGAACTTTTTCCCAGTCGAGCCACGGAAACAAATCCGCCATCTCGGAATGCGCCCAGCGCAGCGCCTCGGCATTGCTCAGGCCCACGGCTTTCTCCGCGATGTTGCCGCCGATGTACCAGACGTTCTCGCCATTGAGCGCGTGTGTGGTGACGGTGATGCGCGGCTTCGGCTCGGGCACGAGGCAGTGGGCGAACAGTTGGTGTGGCAGCCTGCGCGCGAGAAACATCCGCAGCGGGCGACGCTGGGCGACCTTGGCTTTCTCCAGGCCGACTTGCTCCGCGAACCACTCGTTGCCTTCGCCGGAAGTGAACACGCAGGCGCGTGGCGCGATGCGTGTCTCGGCAGCGTCGTTGAAAACAATCTCCGCCACGCGGTCGCCGTTGCGCTGGATGGACTTAACGCCAGCTTGATGAGTGTCCGTTTTGCCCAGCGCGGCCAGCACTGTCTTCGTCGCGAGCACGGGTTCTTCCAGCCGGTAAATTTTCCCGCTGAACTCGCGGGCGTCGAAGACAGCGGGCCAGTTCGCGCGCTCCACCGTGGCGACATCGCTGCGCAACGCCTTCGTGGCCAGCGCGCCGGCGACGCGATTAAGCAAGCCGCCGGTGGTGAACATCAGTTGATGCTCGGCGATGATTTCCGTCCCGCGCAAATCCACCTCGCCGCGCCCCGCGATGCAGTCCATCCAGATTTTTGGCATGGAGGACAGCGCCTCGGTCTGCGGGCGGTTCACACCGTCGAAGGTGTATTTCACGCCGCTGTGGATGATGCCCTGCGAGGCGATGGTCTGGCCGTGGCCAAGAGAATTTTTCTCGAAGAGCGCGGCATTGAATCCGAGCGCGCGCAGTCGGCGGAGCAGCCACAGGCCGGCGATGCCGCCGCCGAAGACCGCCACATCCAGTTCGATTGCTTCGCGCACGCGCGGACGTTACGGGCGTGGAAAGTTTGTTGTCTATGTTCGAGTGCCGTCCGGGTGTGGCTCGACAAGACCACGTAGCCAAAGCGGCGCTAAAGCGACCGCACTCCAAACGCTGCGCGAGTGAAAAGGCGTCTGGTGCTGCGCGCCAGCGTTTGGAGTGCGGTCGCTTTAGCGCCGCTTTTTTCCGCCATCCATTGCGCGCAAAATTCAGTGCATATGGCGAACGAATCAGGTTGCACGTTCAAGGTGACATTCGGTGATTGTGGCGTATTCTCGCCCTCCGATTGGAGGAAAGAAATTTTATGGCAAACGAAACTCAAACTGGTTCACGTCCGCCGCGCCGCTGGTTGCGTCGCATTGGTTTTCTTCTTGGCGCGCTGGTCGTGCTGCTCGTCGTCGCGTGGTTCGTGGGCACGAGCGCGTGGGCGCTCAAGTCCGTCATCCTGCCGCGCGTCAGTGCGGCGATGAATGCGAAGGTGACGGTGGAGGACGCGAGCATTTCGCCGTTCTCGGCGGTGACGCTCAACAACTTGAAAGTCGAGACCACCGGGATCGAGCCGCTGATCAGCGCGAAGGAAGTGCGCCTGCGCTACAGCCTCATGGACATCATCAAGGGGAACATCAACGTGAGCGAGGTGACGCTCGAATCGCCGGTGGTGAACCTCGTCACCACGGCGGACGGGAATAGCAATCTCGATCGCATCACCCAAGGATCAGGCTCGAAGTCGGCGACGGAAACGAAGCCGGAGGAGAAGAAGTCCGGCGCGGTTCCGCAGGTGAACCTGAAGAAGTTTGCCCTCAACAACGCCACGGTGCGGAAGACCGACTTACGCGCGGACGGCACGAAGCAAGTCGTGGAGTTGACCGGCGTGAACATCACGGCGGACGACATTGGCAATGGCAAGGTCGGGCAGCTTGGTGTCGCGGCGAATCTTCGCATGAATCAAGGATTGAACTCCGCGAGCAACGGCGTGCTGGTCGCGAGCGTGGGTGGAAAATTTAATCTAAAACTCGACGCTGCGTTGAAACCGCAAGTCGTGAAGGGCCAGACGACGGTGAGCGTGTCGGAAGGCAAGGGTGCATTCGCGCAAGCGGCTGGCATGAGCGTCGTGTTGAACACCGATTTGACCCCGACGCAGTTGAACGACGTGAGCGTGCGTGTGGCTCAGAATGGCAAGAATCTCGCAGCGCTCGCAGCCAGCGGGCCGTTCAACGCGGAGACGATGGAGGGCAAACTCGCCGTGGTGCTGTCCGGCGTGGACCGGCAGGTGTTGAGCATCGTGGGCGGGCCGCTTGGGATGGAGTTCAACCAGACCGCGATCAGTTCCACGAACACGATTGAGCTGACGCAGAAGGGCCGGATGATCACGGTGAACGGCGCGCTGGTCGTCGGCAATTTTTCCGTGACCCAACAGGGCCAGACCACGCCCGCGCTCGATGTGCGGAGCGGCTACGCGGTTACTTACGATCAGTTGAACCAGACGGCGGTAGTGCAGTCGTTCGCGCTGAACGGCGTGCAGAACGGCGCGGAATTTCTGCGCGGCACGCTGGCGAAACCGATGCGGCTGGAACTCGGCAAAGCGTCCGGCGCGGTGGACGAGTCGGCGTTCGATTTATTGGTCACGAATTTCAATCTGCCGGACTGGCGCGCGTTCCTCGGCACGAATGTGGCGCTGACCAGCGGGCGTGCGGGCGTGAACTTGAAACTGCTTTCGCGTCAGGCGGGCAAGGAGTTGCTCGTCGCCGGCACCGTGAATCTTGATGATCTCACCGGCACGATGGACGCGAATCGGTTTGATCGTTTCGCGACGGCGCTCGACGTGGACGTGGCGTTGCGCGGCCAGGATTTGGAAATCAAGAAGCTCGCTGGCACGCTGCGGCAGAGCGGGCAGCCGGGCGGCAGCTTCGATGTCGCGGGGCGTTTGCATCTCACGAACCAAGTGGGAACGCTCACGGCCACGCTCACCGACTTGAACCAGCACGCGCTGAAATCCTTCCTCGCCTCGGCCCTGGGCGACAAGCAGTTGGAGTCCATCCTCATCAACTCCAAAACCACGGCCAAGCTGGACGGTGCGGACAAAGTGGCGGTGCAGACGGAATTTCATGTCGCGAATCTCGTGGTCAACGATCCGAGCGGGCAGGTGCCGCGCACGCCGCTGGCCGTGGACCTCACGGCGGACGTGGCGAAGTCCGGCCAGGTCGTGGACCTGCGCGCGGTGCAACTGGCGCTGACGAAAACCGAGCGCGCGCCGAACACGCTGAATGTGGCGGGCCGCGTGGACATGACGAAGTCGAATGCGATGTCGGGCCAGTTGAAAATCACGTCGCCCGGTTTGGACGTGACGCCCTACTACGATTTGTTCGCGGGCAAAAAACCGGCGACGGAGACCACGACCAAACCCGCGACACCGACGGAATCGAAACCTGAAGTGGAACCCGCGCCGATGACGCTGCCGTTCGCGCCCTTCACGGTGGAGATGGACATCGCGAAATTCTTTCTGCGCGAGGTGGCGATTTCCAATCTCGTCGCCAAGACCGTGCTCGACGGCGCGCGGGTGAACGTGAACCCGTTCACGCTGACGCTGAACGGGGCGCCGGTGAGTTTCACCACGGTCGCGAACCTCGGCGTGGCGGGCTACGAGTACGACGTGAACGCGAAACTCGCGGGCGTGCCGGTCGAGCCGCTGGTCAATTCGTTCGCGCCCGAGCAGCGCGGGCAGATGAAGGGCGACCTCTTCGCCTCGCTGCAAATCAAGGGCGCGGGCGTGACGGGGCCGAACTTGAAGAAAAATCTCGGCGGACAAATCGGCTTCACGCTCACGAACGCAAACGTGCAGGTGACGCAGTATCGGCTGGCGAAGGAAGTTCTGTCCGCTATCGCCCTCGCGCTTCGCTCGCCGCAAATCGCCCAGTCGCCGCTGAACTGGATTGACGCGCAGATGACCATCGCCAACGGCACGGTCACGATGCCGGGCGCGAATTTTGAAAGCTCCGTCCTGCGCGGTGGCGCGAGCGGCACGATCACGATGAATGAAGTGCTGACGAATTCGACGTTGAACAACCTGCCCGTGGACATCGCGCTGCGCCGCAACGTGGCGGACGCGGCGCGCTTCACGCCCGCCGGCACGCCGACGAATGCGCAGTTCGTTCCGCTGCCGCGCTTCGTGAGTGTCGCGGGCACAGTGGGCGAACCGAAGGCGAAGATTGACACCATCGCCACCGCACGGCTGCTGGCGAGCACGGTGGGAAATTATCTCGGCGGCGACGCAGGGCGCGTGCTGCAAGGTCTCGGCAATCTCGGCGGAAGTTCTTCCACGAACGCGGGCGGGACCAACGCGGCGAGCACGAATGCCGTCGGTAATTTGATCCAAGGAATCGGCAACCTGTTGCAGAAGCCGGCCAAGACGGACACGAACGCGCCCGCGAAAAAGTCGGGCGGGTTCAAGCTGAACGACTTGATCAAGTGAGCGGGCCGGAGCGACGACGCCTTACCCGCGCCCGCCATCTTCACGGCTTCTTTTCTTCCGGCTCGTTCGTGATCAGCCCGCTCAACAAGCCAACCTTGTCGCCGCCGCTCCAGGTGCCGGCGTAGGTGTGCTCATAGACCAGCACGCGCGCGGAGTAGGTGCCGCCGCCGGGGATTTTCAAATTGTCCACGGTGATGACCGGCGTGTCGCCGGCCCATTTCACTTTCACCGGAATGGGCATGATCATTTCCCGCCCGCCGTAGTTCATCTTGGAGCCGATCATCCACGAGTCGCCTTCCAATTTTCGCGCGCCGATGATGGTGTATCTCTCCTCCTTTTCCGGCGTGAGCTTGCCGTCCTGCACGAGGCACCAGCGCCCGGTCATGGTGGCCTTGCTCATGGTGGCGATGAACTTGGCTTCCAACTCTTCCTGGGTGAGCGCGGGTTTGGCGGCGGCGGGCGCGGCCTTGGGTTTCTCCGGCGCGGCCGGCTTGGGTGAATCTTGGGCGGAGGCGAGGGCCGTGGCGGCAAGGAGCAGGGCGAAAGCGGTTTTCATAATCGTCCGGCGTAGGACGCGAGCAAGGGCGGGAAAGTCACAGAGAAATTTCGCGCCTCACGTCGGGGCGCGGACGCCCTTTTCCCGCTGGCAATTTTTTCCACCGCGCAAACACTGCCTCATGCTTGAAGTCGAGGAAGCGCGGGCGCGCATCAGCGCGGCCATCACACCGCTGGCCGGCGAAATGGTTCCGCTGCGCGCCGCCGCCGGGCGCGTGCTGGCGGAGTCCGTTGTCGCGCCGCTCGCGCTGCCGCCGTTCGACAACTCCGCGATGGACGGCTACGCGGTGCGCGCGGCGGATGTCGCCGGGGCGGGCGCGGATTCGCCGGTGATGCTCACACAAATCGGCGCGGTTGCCGCCGGCGCGACGTTCACTGGCACGGTCGAAAAGGGAACCTGCGTGCGACTGTTCACCGGCTCGCCCTTGCCCGCCGGTGCGGACGCCGTGGTCATGCAGGAGGACGCGCGCGCCTCGGGAGATTCCATCGCCATCCTGGACGCGGTGAAACCGTGGGAGAACGTGCGGCTCGCGGGCGAAGACGTGAAGCGCGGCGAAACGGTCGCAGAGTCCGGCGAATGTTTGACGGCGGCGCGGCTGGCCTTGTGCGGCGCGCTGGGCTTGGAACGCCTGCGCGTCGGCGCGCGCCCCGTGCTGGGCGTGCTCGGCACCGGCAATGAACTGATCGAAGCCGGCCGGCCGCTCGCGCCGGGACAGATTTACGAGAGCAACCGTCTCGCCGTCGCCACGCTCGTCGCGGACTGCGGCGGCGTGGCCCAAGTTTATCCGCTCGTGCGCGACTCGCTCGAAGCCACGCGCGACGCGCTGGAGAAAGCGTTCACAGAATGCGACGCCGTGATCACGACCGGCGGCGTCTCTGTGGGCGATCATGATGTGGTGAAGGCGGCGTTCGAGGCGCTCGGCGGCACGGTGGATTTCTGGCAGGTGGCGATGAAGCCGGGCAAGCCGTTCGTCTTCGGCCAGCTCGGCGGGAAATTTCTTTTCGGACTGCCGGGCAATCCCGTCTCCGCGTTCGTGACCTTTCTCGTGCTGGTGCGTCCGGCGATTTTGCGAATGCAGGGCGCGGGCGATTGGTCGCTGCCGTCGTATCCGGCGGTGCTCGCGGAGCCGCTGCATAATCGCGGCGGACGACGCCATTTCCTGCGCGTGCGCGTGGACGGCGCGGGCCGCGTCTGGAGCAGCGGCCCGCAGGCCTCGCACGCGCTCGGCGGGCTGGCCCGGGCGAACGGGCTGGTGGAGGTCGCGCCGGAAACAAGGCTTGCCGCCGGCGCGACCGTGCCGGTGCATCCGCTGCCGTGAGGGTGGAGTGCAACTTATAATTACGACGCACGACGAGACCCCTTCGACGTTCGTTCCGCCCGCTTGATGCAGGCAGATTTGTCGCGGCGCGACCAAACCCACTGTGGTGGGGCGGCCGCCCCGGCGGCCGCGCGTATGGTTCCCTCTCCTCGCGAGGCACGAGTGAGGAGAGGGCTAGGAAGAGGAGCTTCCGAGCCAGTCCACGATCTTGAAATAAGCAGCGGTCTGCCACCTCTCCCCGGCCCTCTCCTCCATCCGATGGAGGAGAGGGAGAAAAAAGCCCGCTCCTTTGCTTACGGCGCGCGCAGGCGGAAGAAGCGCATGGCGTTCGTGGCCGGCACTGGATAGGGGCTGCTCGCGGGCAGCGGCACGTCGGTCCACGGGCCGGTCACGTCGGGGGCGTGTTGCAGCAGTTCGGAGCCGCTCCATCGCAGCGTCGCACCGCCGACGTCACGCGTGGCGGCAAGCACGGGCGCGGGGAAGCCGAGCACGGGCAGGTCGAGGAAGAGTTGCGCGGCGAAGGACACGTCCGAACTGGTCGCGCTGGCCTGATGCACTTCCACGGCGAGGACGTTGGTGCCGCCGATGAGCGCGGCGGCGGGCAAATCGTACAGGCCTTCAAAGATGTTCGCCGCGTCGCCCTGCGAGACGTTCGCGAAGGTCGTGTAATCCACCGGGCCGTTCGGCATCCGCAGACGCAAAACTTCCTGGCCGTTCAGATAAAAGATCGCGCCGTCATCCACGAGCGTCCGCAGGCGCAGGCGCGCGCCGCCGGGCTGGCCGGGCACGTTGAACGGCAGGCGGAAGTAATAGGCCAGCGTCTGGTCGCCGTCGTTGAGCGCGTTGGTCAGGCTCATCATGGTGCGGACGGGAATGGTGTTCACGGTGGTACGGCCCGCCGGATTTTTGGCGTCGAAGAGCGCGAGTCCGGCGCTCCAGTTCGCCGCCGTGTCGTCGAAGTTCACCAGCGTCCAGCCCGCGCTTGGTTCGCTACCGAACTGGAAGAAGCGCGCGGCCTGGTTGTCCGCGTTGAGCGCAAGGAGTTCGCTCGTGAGCACAGCCTGGCTGTTCGTGGCGATGGCGTTGTTCGCCAGGTCGCGCACAGTGTTCACGGTGAGCAGGTAATTCACGCCGGGCAGACGCGCGCCGGTGGTCAGCACCGCGCCGGTGGTGCCGGATGAGATGGCGCCGGTCACGGGCAGGTTGGTGCCGCCGACGAGCGAGGTGAGTTGGTGATGGAGAGTATGCTGATGCCCGTGGTCTTAATCGCTCTGAATTGAATGTGCCTCTTCTAGGTGAAAGGCCATCCGTCTCCAGAATTTGTTGGGAAGTCCTTGTTCAGCGGCCCGGCCATTCTCATCAGGAAGAACCAAGACGTAATCGCCAGTTCCATCACTGAAAGCAGCGCCTCCGCCGACGAGCAGCGCGCCGTCGGGAAACCAATCAGTGGGGCGTTGTTCAGACAGAAACAGGTAGGCTTGCCAGAAATCCTCCACATCTCGGTTGTCAAAAGTGTTCCACCATTCCTTCCATCTTGGATCGGCGGTGACCTCTTCGAGTCCATCCATGTGGAAACCAAGCAAGTCCTGCTTGGAATCAACGATGTGACTCAGGTGAAGGAAGCGTCCGACCAGCGCGAAGTGTTTTCCATCCAGCATCAATCCCGCGCCCGCCTCCGGCAGCGAAACAGCGGCGGCGCACAAACGCCGCCCTCGTCGAAAGAGAACGAACTGCTCCTTCATCGCAGGATGAAAGCCAAAACGAAATTCCCCGAGCCGGGTGCCAGATCGTTGCATGTTCCGGCGAGAATGGCCGCACTGCCGGTTTCATCATCTCCGTTGGCCATGTCGTGCGCGTAGTCTTGCATGGCGGCGAGGAATTGATCAGCAATCGCCTGACTGTTGGCTAAAATCATGATGCCACCCAAGAATGGCAATGCGCGCCCAACAGCTCTTCCAAACCGTCGCGCCAGCGAACCGCCGATGGAGCGCATCCGCGTGAACTGAGTATGTATGGACGCGAGGCGGGCGTTCATGAGTCGCTGCAAATCTTGCGGTGGAATCTGTCGGACACCCGTGTTCACTTCCTGAATCCACTGGAAATCCTTGCGAAGCTGATTCGCAGAAATCTGCTCATACTTTTCCAGAGTCCCTCTGGCTATGCCGTCCACTTTGCCCTGATTGGGGGCGCTGACGAAAGCCAGGTTGCCGTCGCGGAAGCCGGTGCCATGATCGAATGCTTCCTGCAAGAGTTCCGACTCGGCTGCCGTCAGTTGCGGCAACTCGGGCCCGGCACCCGCCTCGGCAAGAAAAAACTCGCGTTCAATGAACGTCGAATTCCACCTCATCCGCAATGAGGTGGAAGTCGGGGCCGTGGTGACAATGCCATCTGCCGTATATCCGTTGGCATCAAGGAACTGCCCCAATGAATTCGTCGTATCAACAGCGAAGGCCAGATTGAACGTCACGTCCCCGGAGAACACGCCACCGAAACCCAGCGGTTGCCAGACATCGCTGTCGGCGACCGTCGGATCACCGCCGACCAACACCTCGGTCAAATTGTCCCACGAATCGCCATCGAAATTTTCGTGGCCGTCATCCACACTGTTGCCGTTGGTGTCTTTGACGAAGGGATTCAAATTCAAAGCAAGTTCCGTGATGCTGGGCAATCCGTCTCCATCGACGTCTTCGTAATTTTCGCTGACCATGAAGAAACCGCTCGACACGGTTGAAGCAGCCAAAGCATTCACCGCCGGCGAGGACGCCTCCAAACCGACCGCACCGGACAGGCCGGAAGTGGTCGCGGCAGCTTGCAAACGGCGGGCTGATTGTCCCTGGAGCTTAGTTGGCATGATGATCTCCAGATCGTGTTTCCTCCGCTGCTGGAACTCAGCGCTTCTCGCTACAGCCAGAAGACTGGCACTGCTGGTTGCGCCAGACTCGGACGACATGCTCGCCATCGCATTCCCACCAACGCCGAAGTTCTGGAAGGGTACGACATTCGTGACCACGAAGGTCGTTTCGTTACTACTGCTTGCGGGACAGTTGGTCCGCAACAAAGTCCAAGAATTCGCCGCGTCCAGAGCCGGGCGGTAGCCGACAATAAATTTGCCGGTGCTCTGACTCGGCCAGCGCAAGACGATGTTGCTGCCTTGCACGGAGATTTTGACGGTCGCGGCAGAAACGCCGAGGGCCGCTGCCAGCGACAGGAACAGTGTGATCAGTTTTATTTTCATAAATGCGGTTCCATTTGGAATGGCACTTTGCCTTGAGCCAAGTGCGCCGACTGTTCTGCGTTTGCTGGAACGCTGTCAAGATGCCTGTCGGGTATAGCCTACAGCCACGTTTTCAGTCGAACGATAACAGTCCGCCCGTTGCGGCACGATATCGCCAAAAAATTCGGACAACGCGTCCGAGACGCGCGGCTGGAGCGAAAACTTTCTCAGGAAGTTTTGGCTGCCAAGGCCGACATTGATCGTGCATTCCTGAGCGGTATCGAGCGGGGGGTGGAAAACCCATCGTTGTTCACTATCCAGGCCATTGCGGATGCCCTGGAAATCCGCGTCGGCCTCTTAATGAAGCCTCTTTGAGACTCACTCAAGTTTGCTCAAACGGCGCAGGACGCGGCCCGTCGCCCATGATCACGCGCCCGCGCAACGGAATCGTGACCGGGAGCCGCATCACGACCTGGCCCTGCGCGCCGATCCATTCGAGGTCGTATTCCATCCGCACCGTGGCGTCGTCGAGACCGGGCGTGCGAATGACTTTGTCCACCGGCGGAATGAGCGCGGCGCGTTCCAGCACCAGCGCCTGCGGGCCGTAGGTGAACGTGAGCTGCCAGTAGCGCGTCTCCGCCGCGCGCGCCGCCGTGATGACGAGCAGGAAAATGAGAATGACGACGAGTCGCGAGAGCCGTTGGAGCAGGAGGTGATTCACGATGCCAGCCTAGGGAAGCCGCCCGCGCAGGCAATCAGAAAGTCGGCGCTACGCCCGTCACGCCGGCTTTCCGTGCTGCAACAAGTGGAGGCTGGCGCTTGGAATTGGTTGGAAGTTGGAAGTTTTGGGTTTGGGGTTTTCACCCCAGAGGCCGGTTTCTTGACACCCCCAAGTCCAAATTTATAGTGCGGCCGCAATGGTCAGGACAAACTTAGCGGCGGGCGATGGAGGCAAGCCCAATTCCCAACTGACAACTCAGCTCAAGGAGTTTCACTCCGCCGGGCGCGGCTTCTGGAGCGACGTGTCAGACGCCGACTGGAACGACCACCGCTGGCAGCTCAAGCACCGCATCACCTCGCTCGAACAGTTGCGCAAGCTGCTGCCCACGCTCACGCCGGAAGAAGAAGCGGGGACGAAACTCGCCAACACCAAGCTCGCGCTCGCCATCACGCCGTACTTTTTCAACCTCATTGACCCGTCGGATGAGAACTGCCCGATCCGCCGGCAGGTCATTCCGCGCATCGAGGAAACCGCGACGGCCTCGTGGGAAATGAGCGACCCGTGCGGCGAGGACTCTCATTCACCCGTGCCGGGACTGGTGCATCGCTATCCCGACCGCGTGCTCTTCCTCGTGACAGATCGGTGCGCGAGCTACTGCCGTTATTGCACGCGCTCGCGGCTGGTGAGCAATGCGGCGGGCTACGACTTTCATCCCGAGTACGACAAGCAGCTCGAATACATCCGCCAGCATCCCGAAGTGCGCGACGTGCTCCTGAGCGGCGGCGATCCGCTGCTCTTGAGCGATGACAAATTGGAATCGCTGCTCAAGCAACTGCGCGCGATCCCGCACGTCGAGTTCCTTCGCATCGGCACGCGCATCCCGACCTTTCTCCCGCAGCGCATCACGCCGGAGCTGTGCGCGATGCTGAAGAAGTATCATCCGCTCTTCATCAGCGTTCACAGCAATCACCCGCGCGAACTCACCACCGAGGTGCGCGACGCGTTGGGCCGCCTCGCCGACGCGGGCATTCCGCTTGGCAACCAGTCCGTGCTGCTCAAGCACGTCAACGACGACGACCAGATTCTGCGCGCGCTCTTCCAGAAGCTGCTCATGTGCCGCGTGCGCCCGTATTATCTCTACCAAT
>JANNGC010000967.1:0-1694 GCA_031380445.1 Pedosphaera sp. | reverse complement strand
CACCGGCTTCGCGCACGGCTTTGATTTCGGCGCGTCGTCGAACGGACTCTCGCTCGGCCGCTACGTGAACAGCCAGGGCAACGAAGACTTCGTCGCGCAGCTCGCCAACACCTTCGGCGCGGCGAACACCCTCCCGCTCGTCGGCCCCGTTGTGGTAAGCGAGATTCAATATCACCCGCCCGAGACGCGCGCCGGCACGAACCTGCTCGACAACGCGCTGGAAGAATTCGTCGAACTGCACAACCTCACGCTCTCCCCCGTGCCGCTCTTTGATTCCAACCACCGCACCAACACCTGGCGGCTCTCGCAGGCCGTGAGCTTCGACTTCCCGACCAACGTCACCATCGGGCCGACGGGCTTCGTGGTCGTGGTGAATTTCAACCCGCAGACCAACACCGTGCAGGCCGCCGCCTTCCGCGCGAAGTACAATGTGCATTCCTCCATCCCGCTCTACGGCCCGTATGGCGGCAAGCTCGACAACTCCAGCGGCAACGTCCGCCTCGCGCGCCCTGACGCGCCGAACGTGGACGGCAGCGTGCCTTACATCCTCGTGGACCGCGTCGAGTACGAAGACGTCGCGCCGTGGCCCGTGCTGGCCGACGGCGCCGGCCCCTCGCTCCATCGTCTCGTCGTGGGCGACTACGGCAATGACCCGACGAACTGGCATGCCGCCCTGCCCTCGCCCGGCACGCCCTTCACTCCCGTCGGCCCGCTGCCCTCCGTGACCCAGCATCCGGCGAGCGCCGTGGTCTTCGCGGCCAGTTCCGGCGCGACCTCCACGAACTACGTCGTCGGCACCACCAACTTCATCGCCGCCTTCAACGACGCCACGCTTTACC
This sequence comes from Pedosphaera sp., assembly GCA_031380445.1. Lineage (GTDB taxonomy): Bacteria > Verrucomicrobiota > Verrucomicrobiia > Limisphaerales > SIBH01 > JANNGC01. The sequence goes on along the minus strand of JANNGC010000967.1, from coordinate 855 downwards.
AGTGGCGCGTCAACGGCAGCGCCGTCCCCGGCGCGACCAACGCCACGCTCGTCCTGACCAACATCCGGTTCGCCGACGCCGGCCTCTACAGCCTCGTGGGCTACAACAGCGCCGGGGCCAACGTGACTTCGAACGCGACCCTCACCGTCTTCTCGCCCGTCACCATCCTCATCCAGCCGAGCAGCCAGAACGTGGCGCAGAACGCGACCGTGAACCTCTCGCTCCTCGCCATCGGCGTCGGCACGCTCCGCTACCAGTGGCGCTTCGAGGGCGTGGACATCCCGGACGCGACGAACGTGAACCACAGCTTCACCGGCGCGAACCCGACGAAGAACGGCAACTACTCGGTCCTCGTGCAGGACGACCTGAGCAGCCTCCTCAGCTCGAACGCGCTCATCACCGCGCCGCTGATTTTCTTCACGCTGCAACCCACGAACCAGAACGTGCAACCCGGGACCAACGTCACCCTCGTCGCCGGGGCCAGCGGCTACGGCCCCGTCCGCTACCAATGGAGGTTCAATGGCACGAACATCGCGAACGCGACCAACGCCAGCCACAGTTTCACCGGGGCCAGCCTGTTCACTCATCACGGCGACTTCTCCGTCGTGGCCACGGATGATTACACCTCCACCACCAGCACGAACGCCTTCATCTACGTGCTCGTGCGGCCTGGGTTCCTCGTCCCGATCACCGCGCGCAGCGTGTTGCAGGGCAGCACCTTCACCATCAACGTGCTCGCCACCGGTGCGCCCCCGATCTGGTACCGCTGGATTCGCGCCAGCGCGCCCTTCGCCACCACCTCGGTGCCCTTCATCACCATCACCAACTATCAGGTCACGACTCTTCCGACCTCGC
>JANNGC010000915.1:0-4616 GCA_031380445.1 Pedosphaera sp. | reverse complement strand
CGCCTCGTCCACGCGCCGGGCGCGGCAGAGCCAGACGACCAGTTGCCGCGCGGCCCCGGCGTCGTGCGGGGCCAGCTCGAGCGCGCGGCGGGCGTGGGGAATGGCGTCCTCGATGCGGCCCGCGCGGGCCAGTTCAAAACCCGCGTCGAGCTGCGTCAGCGGATCATTCAGGTGCCGGGCGAGCGCCTGTTCCACAAGCTGCCGCGCCTCGTTCGTCCGGCCCAGTTGGCCCCACGATTCGGCCAGCGTCGAACGCAGCATGGCGTGATCGGGATGTCTCTTGAGTCCCGCTTCCGCGAGACGCGCGGACTCCGTGAACCGTCCCAGGCGCAAAAAAAGATTCGCACGCAGCACCTGCGATTGCGCCGAGCCGCTGGGAATCCAGTGGGCCGCAACACTGTTCAACGCTCCCCAGATCAGCACCGTTCCACCGATCACGCGCAGCCCGCGCCCGCGCAACACGCCGTCGAAACCCAGGGCGAAGCACGCGCAGAACGGCACGAGCAACATCAGCCCGAACGACGCGCGCACCTGCGACGCGCCCGGGGCGAGCAGCGAGAAATAAATGGCCGCGACTACGAAGAGCAGCGTCACGCCCGTGAGCAACAGCCACGCGCCATCGGCCTGTTGGAACCCACGCCGCAGCGCGCGCGCGAAACCGGCCAGCACCACGAGCGTCGGCAGCAGCGCCAGCCACACGCCGGCGGCCAGCAGATCGTAATCCCACGGCGGACGCGCGATCTGCGAGACCGAGCCGCCGCAAAGCGCGTCGCTCCAAAGCGTCGCATACATGCCGTCCCAGAAACTTCCGAAGCTGCTGTAGAGCGGATGGAACAGCGCGCCGCCAAATCGAAAATAATACGCGACGGTGCGGAAGCCATCCTGCTGCCACCAGCCCGTGCCGTAGCCCCAGCGGCTGCCGTCCGCGCCTTCGCCAAACCAGCGCGGCCCGTAATACCAGCCGCACACGAGAGCGCACACGGCGAATGGCAGCACGAGAGTTTGCAGCCACGTTTGCCAGTTCGCCTCGCGCCGGGAAAGCAGATGCACCATCAGCGCCGCTCCGAGCACAGGCAGCAGAATCAGCGCGGTCATTTTCGTCAGCAACGCGCCGCCCAGACCCAGCCCGAGCAGCACCGCGTCGCGCCAGTTCGCACCGGGCGCGCGCACGATTTTTATCGCGCCGTAAAACACCGCGCTCGCCAGCAGCGCGAAGCACGTCTCGTTCGTCACGAAGTGCGCGTGATACAGATGCGCGGGCAGAAACGCCGCCAGCGCCGCGCCCAGCAGCGGTCGGCGCAACGCGCCGGGGAACAGCCGTCGCAGACTCGCGAAGACCAGCAGAATTTGCCCGAGTCCCATCAGCAGCCCGAGCACGCGCAAACCGATCAATCCCTCCGGCGACGCCGCCACCAGTCCGGCGAGGCTCAACAGTTTCGCCGCGCCGAGATAATACAACGGCGGCTGATGCGTCTCCCACCCCTGCCCTGCGTCCGGCAGCCGGCCTTGCTCCTGGATGAAACGGATGTTGCTCGAATGCGACTCTGCATCGAAGCCGATGACCGGCGGCAGCAACGAGAAATTATGCACGAGCAGCACCACCCAGAGCAGCAGCAGCGCGCCGAGCGCGGCGAACTTCGCCTCGCGGTCGGTCAGTTGCAGTTTCTTGCGCGCGAGAAAATCCGCGCCCCACGCGAAGGCGACGGCGGCCAGCAGCGAGAGCAGCAGCCAGCCCGCGCGACGGCGCACCGCCTCGGTCAAGCCGTCGGGCTGGTGCATCAAGTTGCCGGGGAGAATTTCCGGTGCACGCGTGGCGAGCCGGGCGGGCCGCGCGTCCGTGCCCGCATACGACACGCTCCACGTCGCGTCCGAAATCCATCGCTCACTGTCCGCATCGAGCACCAGCCAGAGCAGTGGCGGGCCGGCGCGGTTCGTGACGATGATTTGAATTTCATTCGTCCCGCGCCGCAGCGCCGCGCCCGCATCAAGTTCGACAGGCTGTTTCCAATTCCCGCGCGACGACGGTGCGGCGAGCGCCTGCCCGTTGATGTGCAAACTGAATTGTTCCGCCACGCGCAAGACGAGGCGCGCGCGGACCGGGGTTTCATCGAGAACGAACATGCGGCGGAAGACGGCGCTCAACTCCTGCCCCGGCTTCGCCACGGGCCGTGCCGAAATGTCCGGCTCCATTGGATACAAAATCCACTCCGCCGGAGCATGCGCAGGCAGGAAGCGCAGCGCCGGATCAAACCACGCGCGCCACGCGACCCAGCCGCCCACGGCGGCGATGGCGAACAGCGAGAACCAAGCAATCCACCGTGGAGCAAGGCGCGGCATCGGCGGCGGATTCAAACGGGGCGCGTTCGATTCGTCACGAATTGATTGCGGAGCGCGGACTTTCCAGTCCGCAGCAACGTGCGAACGGCGGCGCGGTTGCAAAATATCCAACGCCTCACCGCCACGATGCTTGCTGCGGACTGGAAAGTCCGCGCTCCTGCTAACGCTGCGCCGCCTTCGTCGGCTCGTCGCCGATCAACTCCGTGCGCAGCGCGGGCGTCCACGGGCGCTGGTCGCCGGGCGGGTTCAGGATGAACATGACGAGGTCGCGGAAATCCTTGTCCGGCAATTGCTCCAACCCCTCGGGCATGAGGCTCATTTCCTTCTTGGTGATCTTCGGCTTGCCGTTCGCCACGGCGATGTCGCTTTTGGCGACGACGTATTCGACCGGGCCGGCGTTCACGAGCTTGATGCGCGTGTCGCTCTCCTCGACGACGCGTCCGGTGTAAGTCGTGCCGTCCTTGGTTTCCACTTCCGTGGTCTCGAAGCCGTTGCCGATCACTTCGTTGGGATCAATCACGTTGTGCAACAGCGCGTCGAGCGAGCTCCGACCCACGCCGGTCAGGTCGGGGCCGATGTCCGTGCCTTCGCCGTACATCTTGTGGCACACGAAGCAGGTGCGCTTCGCCACTTCCAAACCGTTCTTCAAATCCGCCGGGCCGTTCAGCACCACGGCGCGCTTCTCGGCGATCAACTTCACCTTGTCCGCGCCGCTCGCGCGATACTTGCCGAGCAGTTTGTCGGCGTTGTCGGCAATGGTTTTATCCTCGCTGTTGGCGAGCGAACGGCGGGTGGTAGCGGAAATGTCACGCGGCGAAATGACGCTGCGCTCCACGCCGGCGAGCAGCGCACGCGAGGTCTTAGTGCTGCGCGTCAAGGCTTCGGCGGCGGCGAGACGTGTCATCGGGGCGAACTGCGGCCAGGCGTCCACGACCGGGTAGGCGTTGTCGTACCCCAGCGCGATGACGGCGCGCACGGCCTCGGACTTCAGTTGCGGGTTCGCGGCCTCCGCTCCGCTGAGCGGCGATTTGATCAATTTCAGCAACTAATCGCGCGCGGCGTCGCCTTTTGCTTCCTTGGCGGCGTTGATGCCTTTGAGCCGGTCGTCGAGCGAGGCTTTCGGGTCGTTGATTTTCGCCATGAGCAGGCGCGCGGCGCTCTTGTCGCCGAAGGCGGCGGCGAGGCGCTGGGCTTTTTCGGTCAGCGCGGGATTGGAATTCAGCTTCGCGAAGACCGGGGCCAAATCAATCGTGGGCGGCGCGCCCTTGCTTTTGAACGCCTCCAGCAAGCCATCCACGGCGGCGGCGGCGAGTTGGGTTTTCGCGGCCTGGTCGCCGAGCCAGAGCACGGCGGTGTCGAGATGCCGCGCGCGGGCCGTGGCGTCCGACAGGTCGCAGATGCGGCGCATGACTCGGCGCGCGCAATAGGCGGAGACGGAATTGTCATTCGCCGCGAGCAGCGGGAAGAACGGCGTCGGGTCCGCCGCCACGCGCGGCTCCATCGCCATCCATACGATGTGCGGGTAGTAGGTGTCGCCGGGGACGCTGGGTTGTTTCAAAAGTTGATCAAACCTCATTCCATGCATGAACATTTCTCGTTCGGGATGCACAGGCGGTGTCGTGTCAACCGTGAGGGAGCCTGATGCCTGTTGCCTGAGCGCGGATGCAGCAGCGGCACGTACGGAAGGGTCCGAGTGGCCGCCCAGAAGAGTCAGTAACGACATCCCCTGTATGCGCGGGGAAAACGGCAATTCTCCCAGTCGGAATACCATCGTCGTGGCGATCGAAGTAGAACCGCTCCTACTCGCGTTCGTGTCCGCTGGGCTTTTCGGAAATGGCTTCTCCGATCCGTCGTTCAAGGTCAGTAATTCATCACCGATTCGTCGGGCCAACGAACTTTGAATGGCTGCGTTTTCTTTGTAGTTAAGAAAGAACCCACCAAAATTATTGGAGTCGAGCAGCGGCGTTTTGACACCACCATGTTGCATGGAGTGAACCGTGTTCAGCACGTTGAGGACGAATTGCGCAGGCAAGTTTTTGCGGGGACCGTAATGCGGCACATCAGCGAAAATCATTCCTCTGAGTTTACGTGTGGTAATTTCATTACTTCGTTCCGACAGCAGGCGACGAGCTTGTCGATTCTGCCACGAGTTGGTGTGGCCGAGCAGCTTCACAAGCTCATCATCTTCTAGCTTCTTCAAATCCATCTCCTTGCTCGGCCGGCTCGCCACCGCCTTGCCCGGCTGGTCGCCCACCCACACCACGCGCCAGATGCGGCCG